>JBJEVW010000090.1:0-4062 GCA_051884735.1 Kiritimatiellia bacterium
TTTGCCCATACGTGAGTTTTTGTTTCACGCAGAGACGCAGAGACGCAGAGCCATTCCGTACGCAAAGCCGCACGCGCATTACCCTGCGGCGCGCCACCTTTGTGTCTCTTTTCGCGTACCTGAGATTCCGTTCCGCTCGCCCACTGGCTGTCGGGCCTCCCGACTGTTAACAGGGGTTGACTCGTTTCCGGAAGAATTCGCCCCGAAAAAAAAAAACGGGACAAGGGTGGCGGTATCAAGTAGCGGACTTTTCGATCAGTCCGTGGCGGGTTCGTTCTGCGGTCTTGAGAACGGCCTCGCGTTTTCCGGCGAAGGTTTTCTCGTGTTGGATTGCGGCATAGAGGGGGTTTTGCGAAGCATCCATCCGGAGAATTGAGCGTCTCATTTCGCCGTTGAAGCCATCGCTCCAGCCATTGCGTTCGGCGAGGACGAGTGCGGCGGCCAGGCAAGCCTCGTCGGCGATTGCGGTTTGGCGCGGCTCGGCGAGGCGGCGCCGCACGGAGCTGATGGCGCCATCGATTGGGGTAAAGAGTTCCGGATAGGCGCCGCTTTCGTAGAGGCGCAGGAGCGCCAAGGCGGGAAGGGCGAGATTGTAGGGGCGGGCGTCCCGGGAGAACGAACCATCGGGGAATTGGCGCGCCCGGAGCCAATCGGCGGCGGCGCGCAGTTCAGGCGCCTGGGGCGACAATCCGTCATCGAGCAAGCGCAGGATTGCCAATCCGGTTGCGGCGGGCGTCATGGCGAGGTTTCCGGTTTCGGGCGAAAAGGAGCCGTCTGCGGTTTGGGTGGAAAGGAGTTGAGCGACGGGGGAAGCGGTGTGGGGAGCGTCCGTGACGAGCAGCGGGCGGACAATCGCGAGGAGTGTGGCGGCGATGGAGGCGGCGACGGCGACCGGACGGAAGAGCCGGCGCGTGCGGAAGGGGGGACGTGCGGAGGATTCCTGCCGGATGGCATCCATTACACGAATGGAAATGGATGTGCGGGGGGGCTGTCCGGGCGCATTGGCCAAGGTGAAGATGACATTTGCGGCATCCGGATTGTCGGCTAGGGTCTGCGCGGCTCCTGTTGCGAGCGAATTTGTGCCGGCGTCTTGTATCCGGATGGCATGGCAGACCCGATGGGCGATGGATGGCTTCTGCGAGGACGGGGCGGATGCAAGGAGGCGAACCAGATTGGCATATTCCGGAAAATCGTCGATGACTTTCCGTGTTCCGGGAAGCAACGGATCGGGTCCGGCGTTTTGCATGGTAGCGGGCATGGTGGAAAACCTATTCGGAGAGAGCGGCTCTCATTTGTGCGAGAGCGGAATGGATACGAGACTTTACCGTACCGACGGGAATGTCGAGAATATCGGCGGCTTCTTGGTAGGGGAGGCCTTGCATAATCACGAGAACAACGGTTTCCCGGAGTTCCGGCGAAAGGACGGCAAGGGCCTTTTGGGCATCCTGACCTTCACCGCGCATCGGCGGCGCGTCTTCGACGGTTTCGATTTCGGCGCCGGCCTTCTCGTGGAGGGCCGCACGGCGTTGTGTCGCGCGGATGGAATCGACGAGGATTTGACGGGCGATCAGGTAGAGGAAGGTCGTGAATTTCGCAGTCGGCTTGTATCCATGTCTTGCCCGGTAGAGCTTGAGGAATGTCTGCTGTGCGAGATCTTCGACATCCCTGTAAACGCCGTTGCGCGCAAAAAAGTTCAGTATGGCTTTTTCGTGTTTTTGGACGAGTTTCGAAAAGGCGTCCAAATCATCCCCGGCGGCGCGCAGCATCAGGGCGACGTCTTCCTCGGCGGAGTCATTGAGCGGTTGGTTTTTATTCATGAAAGGGGAAAGAAATGGGCGTTCTCAGCGATAGGAGATTTCGACCATTTGGTGGCACAGGAGTTCAGGGACGGAGAAAGAGAGCATGCGTCCATCGGGGGAGATGGAGAGGGCGGCGGGGCTTTCTCCTGAAGGAACCAGCCGAACGGAAGCGACCGGCTTTTCGGTTTTGAGCTTCACATCGACATTGTGGAGCGGGGAAAGGGATTCGATCACCTCGATCGGGTATGCGTAATTGGCCAGGACGCCATCGTCGCGAATGCCGCCGCGTTGGACTTTTTCCGCATAGAAAAGATGGAGAATGTCGCGATTCTGACGAGGTTGAGCACGAAGCGTCACGCGTGCGGAGGAAGGATAGCGGGGCAGGGAAACGGAGCGGTCGGTTTCCGGAAGCAGGCGGCGAATGACACCGGCGACGAAGGCGCGATCCGTGACGCCGCAACGGTCGGCATACTGCGCGAAGACGCGGTGGGCGATATAGGCGACATTTCCTTTGACAACGGCGGCGGCAAAGCCGGTCGGATTTGGAGCGTAGGGCGTATGTTGATGTGAGCAGAAACGCGGGAAGGAGCGATTGAAATAGGGATCGTAGACTTCGCCGAGCGCTACGCCGTCCGTGACGCGGATACGGCGCGAGCGGGTATACATCACCATGGGCGAATCCATATACGGCGTGCGGCAATCGGCAGTTGGCAGGATGTAGTCCGGAAGGAACGGCGACGGTTCGCCGATTTTGGCGCCGGCATCGAAAAGGAAGCGATCGGGCTGGCCGCGTTTGGCGGGCGATTCGGAGAATCCGGCATCGCCGCTGAAGAGAAGGCGGCCGCCGCCGGCGAGATAGGCGTCGAGCTTCGCCTTGAGAGGAGGATCGACGAGAACGCAATCGGGCACGATGACGAGTTTGTAGGGGGAGAAATCGTAGTCCCGGTCGAGCACATCGAAGAGAATATGTTCTTCGAGGAGGATTCGCGATGCGCCGAAATCGGCAGTACGGGCGCCGACGCCATTGGCGCATGGGCAGCTTTCCGCGAGGAGCATGCCGACATCGGCACGGTTTTGCGTATCGATGCACCAAGGTTCCTTCTGTTCCACTTCGGCATAGGCCGCACCGATGGTCCGGTAGGTACCGGATTCGAGATGTCCATCGGGATGGCCTTGATCGCCGATGGAGCATTTTGCGCCAAACGCGAGCATGGCGGCGCACTCGTAGCGAAGGGCATTCGGGTGTTTGAGTCCGCCGAATTCGCCCCACGAGTAGTTGAATTTTCCGGTCATGCCCAGGAAGTCGTAGCCGCGGCGTTCGATATAGAGTGCGGAGAGCGGAAAGTGGTCGTAGCCCCAACCGCCGGTCGGGAGCGATTCGAGTTCGAAGTGCGAGAAGAATTTTTGGTTATTGCCATCGAACGGAACCATGTTTCCGAAATTGTGGAATACGGGCATGTCGGGACTGGCGGAACGCACCGCCTCGGTTGTCCGTTCAAAATAGCGTTGCTGCACCTGGCGACGATGTTTTTCGCGATCTTCCCAGACGTTTGGATCGAGGCCTTGCCGGAGCATTTCCTGCACACAGGCAGTGCAGCAGCAATCGCGTACCAATGAAATATCGAGAAAAATGCCATTGGCGTCCGGGAAGAGACGCACAACTTCTTTGATTTGTTCGCACAGGTAGTCCAGATAGCCGGTATTGAAGCAGAGGAAGGCGAATCCGGGCTCTATATGCGGGGCAAGGTTCCCGTCATTTCTGACGAAGCGCCATTCTGGGTGTTTTTGCGCCATTTCTTGATCGTATCCCGCAGAGAGATAGACGGGTGTTGCGACGCCGATTTCCTTGCATGCGTCCATTTGCGCCCGCAACAGGTTGAAGGTCAAATGCGGGTGCATGATGCCGACGGACGTCGGGTGGTAGGAGAGTCCGTGGTGGCATTTGGAAAAAAGGGTCATTGAATTGACATGGCCTTCCAGAAGCGATTGCTGAAATTTTTCTTTTTGGAAGGCGGTTCCGATTCCATCGATGAAAGGGGAAGTATGGAAATCCAAATGGACTTGACGAAAGCGGAGATGGTGCATGGCAAAACCGTTGCAAAGGGTGATGAATGGTGCTACTGCGGAAGAAAATCAGTATCGTAAAGATAGCAAAATGGTTGCGTATTCTCAAGTTGGCCGGAGGGTCACCCTTATCCCGGAAAAATCCCTGTGGCTTCCAGAAGTAAACTTGGTTTTAGTAGTAGTTTACCCCCTATAAAGA
>JBJEVW010000091.1:0-9675 GCA_051884735.1 Kiritimatiellia bacterium
CGGGCCTCCCGACCCCGCGATACACGCGACATCGGCCGTCGGGCCTCCCGACCCCGCGATACACGCGACATTGGCCGTCGGGCCTCCCGACCCCGCGATACACGCGACATCGGCCGTCGGGCCTCCCGACCCCTATCCCGGTTTTCGGAGGGAGATTCCTGAAACGAAACACCCCCTTGCCAGCAAAGGCGCAATCTATTTTCTCCGTCTCGCAAAAATGCCGCAGTCTTTTTCAAGTGCCGAGGGAGCAGGAAATGTTTTCAGATCGGATGGATTTTTGGTGTTCGATGGGGCAAGAATGCGCAAAACTGTCCCAAAAATCCCATCCGTCCCAGTTGTCCCAATGTTTGTCCGCAGAAAAAATACAAAGATTAGGAGGACTCGGCGAGGGCGCGCGAAAAGAAGGTGGCGCGGCTTTGCGTGAGCAATAGCTCTGCGTCCTCTGTTTTTGCCCGTGGCGGCTCGCCACTCGGGTGTTGATCGCCGCCATTATGGCGGAATCCGGGAAAAAGTCTCTCTTTTTCTTTTTGTCTAGCGAAAATCATTTTTCGCTAGTATTTTCAAACAAAATTGAAAACCTGGGATCATTGATCCCGGATTTTTCCGGGATAAGGATGAGGATGGCATTTGACTTGATTTTCTAGGTGAAAACACATACAATCACCCGTGAACTACTCTACTGAAATCAACGTTCTCCAACAGATTTCCATCCTATGAACGACGGCGATCAGACTTCCGATCAGACCAATCCTTTCGAAGGCATTTCTTTTGGGCCCAGCTGGACTCGCGATGATGCCGAGGAAAACTACATCAAAATCAATCGTTTCTCATCTCGCGATTTGTACCAGAATGAGAAACGGTCCGGCGATCGTCGTGACAACCGGCACGATGGAAAACGGCGCGATTTCGAACGAAACCGATTCCGCGACGACGCATCCCGCGCCCCTCGCAACGATCGGCGCGACAATGGCTCTCCCGCCATCTCCCCGCAAAACCGCAAATCCTTCCAAAAGCCGCCGCGCTATGTTCGGCCACCCGCTCCATACGCAGTCAGTTTCCTACCGGCCCAAAATGCGCTTACCTTAATTGCCCACAAGGTCTTTGCCGCAAACCGCGCCATGTCGCTCCACGACATCGTGAAGCTGTTCTTCAAGGAGCCGGAATCGATCCTTGTCCGCATTCTGCCAAAAAAAGACCAGCCCGAGCAGACCTATCACCAATGTCGTTTTTGCGACTGGTTCACGACCGATCGCGAAAAACTCAATCAGCACTTGCTCTCCCATCTGGCGGATTACTTCGCCCCCGTTGAGGTCGATGTTCCCGCTCCCACAGGCAATTTCTCCGCCGTCGCCCGTTGCGGCATTACCGGAAAACTCCTCGCACCTCCCAATTACCATACTTACAACAAACGCATCCTCGAAATGCTCAACGGACCTTGCGCCGGCATGAGCGAGGCGGAGTATCGCGCCCGTATCGAACTCGTCACCGATCCCGAAGTGATAGAACAATGGCGCAAAGAAGCCTCAAAGGATATTCTTTGGGTTCGCAAGGAAGAACTTCCCGCAGCCGACCCCCTTTCCCGCAATAAGCCTTCTGGCAAACAAGCCAAGAAGGAAGCCCAAAAGCCGGACGTGTCTGCACCGGCCGCACCCACACCGGCTGAAACGCCCGACGCTGCATCCGAGACGCCTGCAGCCGAAACTCCCGCGCCCGAAACACCCGCCGAGGAACCGGTTCCGGAAGTGAAACGCTATACCCGGAATGAGGCGGAAGAAATCTTCAAGTCCGAAATCGCCCCCCGCCTCCGCCGCTCCGCTACGCAGGTGACTTGCTCCCACGCCGTATCCCTGACCCTTCCCGATCCCGATATGATCGAGGAAATCCGCGATGCTTGGCGCAAGGAACAGACGCTCTACGTCAATTCGCTCTTTTTCGCTGTCCGCGGCGGACTTCGTTCCCGCAAGCTTTTTCTTTTCCGTGCCTCCGATGCACGTCGCGAGGAATTCGTGACGCCCGTTGAACCTAAACCGATCAACGCCGCTTCAACCGTTGCCGAGATTAAAGAAATTCTCGATTACGTCACCGTCCATACGGGTACGACGCAAACCGAGCTGCTCGAGGCGCTTACGCCAGAAGGAACGCCGGAAGACAAGGCAAATCTCATCCGGAAACAACTCGAATTCTTGATTCGCAGAGGCCATCTGATTGCCTATACAAACGGCATTCTAGCCCTCCCGGAACCGCATCCGTTCTACCGGAATCTGAATTCGCCTGCGCCAAAGAAAGCCAAACCTTCCGCGCCTGAGGCAACTGCACAAGAAGCTCCCCCCCCCGACGCTCCCGCGCCAGAGGCTCCCGCACCCGAGGTTCCCGCGCCAGAAGCTCCCGCGCCTGAGGCTCCCGCGCCAGAAGCAACTGCACCCGAGGGTCCCGCGCCAGAGGCTCCCGCACCCGAGGCTCCCGCGCCAGAAGCATAAACATCAGAATTCCTTTCCGTTCCTTTCCTTACGTTTCAGCTCTTCTCACATGCACCGTTTTCTCCTGTTTTCCCTTGTCGCCTTTCTCTGCGCACAAACCGCTCCGCTCTCGCATGCCGCGTCTAAAATCGTAGCCGCTAATATGGAGCTTGTCTTGCTCGCCCATCCAAAAACCATCCAGAACAAGTCCGAACTCCAGACGTTGGCCGATAAGCTCGAAAACGATTCTCTCCCCGCAAAACAAGCCTACGAAAAGGCCGTCGAGCAATTCCGCAACGCCGAAGAAAACGCGCGCAATGCCCAAAACAACCCAATCCTCACCGAGCTCAAAAAGCGTGAGGCAATGGATACCCTCCAACAGGCCGCCGCCACGGCTCGCAAGGCGGAAAACAATTATCGTCGCATCATTGCCGATATGGAAAACCAAATCCGGAAACGCAAGGACGAAAGCCTCGAAGAGGTTTTGGACGATATCGCCAAAGCCACCAAGGAACTTGCCGAAAAAAACGGCTACGATTTCGTGCTGGACTCTTCCTTCCGCCGCGCCGTCATCCCTATTCCCGGTGTTCTTTTCTGCTCCGATGCCTTGGATATCACCGATGAGCTGATTGCCGCGACCAAAGGCGATCGCGCCGCCGCAGAAAAGACTTTCGAAGAATCCAAAAAAATCGTCGACGAACTGAATGCACGCCGCGAAGCCGCTCTCTCCGAAAAAGGAAATGAACCATGAAGCTGCGCGAATTGCTCGAAAAAGTCGGCGGAACTATCGATCCGTCCGCATCTGCCGAATGCGAAATTACCGGGATTGCCTCCCTGCATGACGCCCTTCCGGGCGATCTCTCCTTTCTCGCAAACGCCAAATACACGAAGCAAGTCGAGACAACGCGCGCTTCCGCCGTTTTGGTACACAAGGATTTTGCCGGCAAAGCCCCTGATTCAGCCGTCTTGATTCGGGTCGACTCTCCCGACAAGGCTTTTGCCGCCGCCGTTCCGCTCTTTACCCTCCCTCCGATTGTCCGGAAACCCGGCATCCACCCGACAGCCGTCATCGGCGAAAACGTGACGATCGGAAAAGATGTCTATGTCGGACCCTACGCCGTCATCGGCGATGGTGCCGTTATCGGCAATCGGGTTGTCATCGAGGCGCATGTCGTTGTCGCAGAAGAATGCGTCCTCGCCGAAGACGTTCATCTTTACCCGATGGTTTCGATTCGCGAACGTTGCCGCCTCGGAAAACGCGTAACCATCCACAACGGGTCCGTTATCGGTGCCGATGGCTACGGATACGCCACTTCGATTTCAGCCGAAGGCATCAAAATCGAAAAAATTCCTCAGTTGGGCATCGTCGAAATCGAGGATGACGTGGAAATCGGAGCGAATACCACCATCGATCGCGCCCGTTTCGGAGCAACCCGTATCGGCTGCAACACCAAAATCGACAACCTCGTCCAAATCGGCCACAATGTCCGCACCGGTCCATGCTGCGGCATCGTTTCGCAAGTCGGCATCGCCGGCTCCACGCACCTGGGAACCGGTGTCATGCTTTGGGGTAAGGTCGGCGTGGCCGGACACCTCACGATCGCCGATGGCGTAGAGGTTCTCGCCAATGCCGGCGTTCCCGGCGATTTGCGTACCCCCGGCCAGTACATCGGTTCGCCCGCCGTACCTAAACGCGAGGCGCTTCGTCTTTTCCACATGCCGCGTACGGTGGAAAATCTCCAAAAAGAAGTCGCCGAACTCCGCGCGCAGCTCAAAGCGCTCCAATCGAATCCCAATTCATCCGAATCGAAATAGAATGAAAGTCCTCGTCACCGGCGGAGCCGGCTATATCGGCAGCGTAACGGTCAAGCATCTGCTGGATGCAGGCCATCAAGTCGTCATCTTCGACTCTCTTGAATTGGGCCATATCGAAGCAATCGATCCCCGCGCACGGCTTCTGATCGGGAACCTTTGCCGGGAAGACGATATCCGCTCCGCCATGAAAGCCGTTCTCCCGGACGCCGTCATGCACTTCGCGGCATACGCACTCGTCGGGGAGTCCTCCGCTCATCCCGGAAAATACTACCGGAATAACGATGTCGGCGGCATCAACCTAATTAATGCCATGCTCGAAGTTGGTTGCAAACGCATCATCTTCTCTTCGACTTGCGCGACATACGGTCAGCCGGAAAAACTCCCCATTACGGAAGACACCATCCAAGATCCGACAAACCCTTACGGCCACTCCAAACTCATGCTGGAGGAAATGCTGAAGTGGTTCGCCAAAATCCATGGTTTCCGCCCGGTCTTCCTCCGCTATTTCAACGCCTGCGGCGCTGAAGGCAACCTCGGTGAAGATCATGCAATTGAAACCCATATCATCCCGAATATCCTCAAGGTCGCTCTCGGACAAAAGGAGAAATTCGAAATCTTCGGCGATGATTATCCAACCCCGGATGGCACTTGCATCCGCGACTATGTCCATGTGACAGATCTCGCCGACGCCCATCTCCGCGCCCTTCTCTCCGATTTTACGGGGGCCGTCAATCTCGGTACCGGACGCGGTTTTTCCGTCAAGGAAATTCTCGAAGCCGCCCGCAAGGTCACCGGTCTCCCCATCCCGGCCACCTCGACGCCCCGGCGCGCCGGCGATCCCGCCGAACTCGTCGCCAACCCCGCAAAAGCCAAAAAATGTCTCGGATGGGAAGCCCAATTCAAAGACCCGGAATCCATTATCAAAACCGCTTGGACTTGGCATCAATCTCACCCGCACGGCTACGGAAAATAACCACCACACCTTTCTTCATCTCTACTCAGCTGGCGAACCGGATTTCTCCGGTTCGCCTTTTTTTTCGTCGCATTCCCTCCTTCGCAAGTGCTCCCTCAAAACTTGGCCGCTTGCCGCTTCCCATGACAAGCTCCTTTCAGCGCAAAGCGCACGGAATGAAATATCTTGTCTTTTCTCTGTGATCCATATCCTTTCCCTCTTGGAAAATCGGTCCGGTCGTCAAAAATCGAATCATGAACAAAAATCAAATTTTTCTTGTTTTTTTTTTTTAACAGAGCCTATCATTGCAGAAAAATTCCGTATTCTTACGCCCCTTTTGTTCCGCATGAATTCACTTCTCTGCTCTCAAGATGTTGCGCTTTCTCTGGAAAATCAGTTCGGGAAAACGTTCTGTCAGTCGCTTGGAATCTATTCTCTGCCCGAAAGTTTTCTCCTCTCTGTCGTGATTCCCGTTTACAACGAGGAAAAGACGCTCGCGAATCTTGTCCGGACTGTTGCCGCAGTTCCAGTCCGCAAACAAATCATCTTGATTGACGATTGCAGCAAGGACGCTTCTAAAAGCGTCATGGAAAAACTCGCCAAAGAGTTTCAAGACAATGCCGTCAATTCCGTCCTCCTTCTCGCACACGAAAAGAATCAAGGCAAGGGTGCCGCCCTCCGGACCGGATTTGCACACGCCACGGGCGATGTCATCTTGATTCAAGATGCAGATTTGGAGTACAACCCGGCAGAATATCCAGCCCTCCTCGCGCCGATTCTCCAAAACAAAGCAGACGTCGTCTACGGAAGCCGATTCGCCGGCTATGGTGCCCATCGTGTTCTCTACTATTGGCATTCCGTCGGCAATCAATTCCTCACCACGCTCTCCAACTTCTTTACCGATCTCAATCTCACGGATATGGAAACCTGCTACAAGGTGTTCCGCAAAGAAGTGATTCAGGAGATTCTGCCGAAACTGCGTCAAAACCGCTTCGGCTTCGAACCCGAAATCACGGCCTATATCGCCAAAGCCGGATACCGGATTTATGAAACCGGCATCAGTTATGATGGCCGAACCTACAAAGAAGGCAAGAAAATCGGCTGGAAAGACGGCTTCCGCGCCATTTGGTGCATCTTGCGCTACAACATCTTCCAATAAGAGCAAAATCCTTTTTGGCTTTTCTGCTGCACGCAAACCCAATTTCGTTGAAAAGATGAGATCTCGTTTATTGTTTTCAAACTGGGGTATCTTCGCGGTCGTCATTTTTTGGCTCTGCATTATTTTTGCGAATGTATGCTGTCAAAATGCATTGCCTGATAGACTGAAAATAGGCAAAACCGACTTTGCCCAGTGTTATATGGGAGGAGTAGCGGTTGCAACGGGGCTGACCGAATGTCTGTACCCGGAATCTCATGGAGAAGTCCTTTTTCTGTCTGGAACGGTCAAGGAGCCCCTGAATTCGTTCTTGCTTGAACGCAAGTGGAATCGATCGACTGTCTACATTTACCCCCCTCCCTTTGCTCTTCTGCTTGCGCCATTTGCATTTCTCTCCTACAACGCAGCTTTTATAATCTTTTCTGCCGTCAATTTTCTTGCGGTCTTTGCGACTCTTCTCCTTTTCAAAAAACATGCACGCCTTTTATTTCCGCAAGAAAAGGCAAAATGGCTCATAAACACATTCGTTTTCTTGACGGGATGCAGTCTTCCAATGATTCATGCCATCACGACAGCCAATATTACGCCCCTCATTACGTGGGTTGTTGCAGTAACTGTGGATGGAATTCTGAAAAACAAAACGGCACCAATCGTATTCGGTTATCTTTTCGCCGCTGTTACAAAAGGTTTTTCAGTATTTTGGGTACCCCTTCTTTTGATGATCAAAAAATGGAAGATTGTTCTATGGGGCGGCATTTTATCCATACTAATCTTGGGTGTCTCCATTCTGGCTCTAGGCCTAGACAACCATTTGGACTTTTTTCATCGCGTGATTCCCGAAACGATTTGCCTGTATTGGATCGGAGATGGAAATTTAGGGCTTCCATCGTTGGTTGCGTTTTTGTCAGGAAATAGCAACGAAAACCCGATTCCGGTCCCATTGTGTTTGTCAATCGTGCAATACGCTTGTCTTTTAACGACCTATTGTCTTGTCTACCGGAAAAGGAAGTTTTCCACTTCCGCATGGATTCTCGGCCTTTTCCTGTCTTTGCTCATTGAGCAACTATTTTCCCCGATTTGCTGGCCACATTACATTTTGCTTTTGATTCCGTTCTTTTCCGCTTGCCTCAGACTGAACACGAAAAGAAATCTCTTGACTCTTTATTCTATTGGGTGGAGTTTGGCCTGGTTCCCAATCGGCAACATGTTAAAATTTGTTTGTCAATTTCCGCTCCTTGGATACGGGCGAACGCTAGGGTATGTTTGTCTTCTTGTTTGGGGGTTCATCACCTTATGGAACTTGTCTGAAGATACCGTAAAAAAGGTTTTCTGTATCTGACTGCTGAAAAAAAGAGCAGAAAAGAATCTCGCTGGTTGCATCTCTTGTCGCTGATTCGACATCGGAATGCTTCCATTGAAAGAAAACCTCTCCCAACGGATGGGATATTCCGCAAAAGTGTTTCCGCCCTGCAAAACAAAAAAAACATCCCCGATTCGGAAAACCGGGGATGTTTTTCTTCGTTGAGTAAGAACGGAACTTACTGGACCTTGCGGCCGCCGACACCGGCTGCCGTTTTGGCACCTTCGTGCTCCGGCTCATGCGGACGAAGCGAACGAACGGTCGCTGCAGCCTTCCAGCACTCGGAATCGCGCATGGCCGTGAGCTTCTTCTCAAGAGAATCTTTGTAGTTCTTCTTGCCGCAGTCGCGAATCACTTCCTTGCACTCGGTGCGGTTCGTGACAGACTTGTAGAGATCCTTGAAGACCGGCAGGAGAGCCTTTTTGAAAATCGGACGCCACTTGAGCGCGCCATGCTGTGCCGTGGCAGAGCAATTGCGATACATCCAATCCATGCCATTCTCGTCAACGAGACGGATCAAGGACTGCGTAAGCTCTTCGCAGGACTCGTTGAAAGCCTCCGACGGCGTATGCCCGTTCTTGCGGAGGACTTCGTACTGCGCCTCGATCATCGCGCAAAGGCAACCCATCAAAGAGCCGCGCTCGCCCGTAAGATCGGAAGAAACTTCCTTGTGGAACGTGGTCGGGAAGAGATAGCCGGAACCGACGGCAATGCCGCAGGCAAGCGTACGATCCATCGCTTTGCCGGTCGCATCCTGGAAAACGGCGTAGGAAGAGTTGATGCCGGCGCCGTTGAGGAAGTTGCGGCGGACATTCAGACCCGAACCCTTCGGCGCAACCATGATGACATCAATGTCCTCCGGCGGAATGATGCCGGTCTGCTCTTTGTATTCGATGCCAAAACCATGGGAGAAGTAAAGCGCCTTGCCCTTCGTCAGGAACGGCTTGATTTTCGGCCACTGCTCGACCTGCGCGGCATCCGTTACGAGGAACATGACAATCGTGCCCTTTTCGGCAGCTTCCTCAAGAGAGAAAAGCGTTTTCCCGGGAACCCAACCATCCTTGATGGCACGCGCCCAAGAGCTGTTCGGCTTGTCCGATTTGCGCTGGCCGACAATGACGTTGAATCCGTTGTCGCGCATATTCAAGGCTTGTGCAGGGCCCTGTACGCCATAACCGAGAACCGCAATCGTCTCCTTTTTCAGGACGCGACGAGCCTTGGCCATTGAAAATTCCTTACGGGTGGTGACTTCTTCCATCACGCCACCAAAATCAATCTGTGCCATCTGAATGTTCCTATCGTGAAGGATTGCTTCAATTGTAAAATATGGTTGCCTCGCTAGGATTCGAACCTAGACAAACTGATCCAGAGTCAGTTGTGCTACCATTACACCACGAGGCAATGTTGGGCAGAATTATAGGGAAACAAAATTGGAAAAGCAAGCATTTTTTTATTTGGGTGAAAGCTCCTGCCGTCCATTCCGATGGAGACACATTTGGTTCGGGTTGCATCCTCTTTCAACAATGCGAAATCGGCTCCCTCCCAAATGAACGAGGCCCTCCATCGCTCTCCCACTCTTTTCTTTGTGTGCTTTTTCGCGCTCCGAAGCTTTCCCGCTCACGCTAGAGGAAGCCAAGTATCTATTGTTTTTTTTAGGTTTTCAACGGGAACCCGAAGAGAAACCTAAAACATTCCCCGCTCAATCGACACTGGCTGTCGGGAGGCGTTGCGTGCGTAATATGCGATGTCCCCATCGCGCCGCATGGATAATGCGCGTGCGGCTTTGTGGTGCGCAATGGCTCTATTTTGCCTGTGGCGGCTCGCCACTGGCCGCCGGGCCTCCCGGCTCGCGCCGCGTGGATAATGCGCGTGCGGCTTTGCGGTGCGCAATGGCTCTATTTTGCCTGTGGCGGCTCGCCACTGGCCGCCGGGCCTC
>JBJEVW010000091.1:9775-16881 GCA_051884735.1 Kiritimatiellia bacterium
CCGGCTCGCGCCGCACGGGTTATGCGCGTGCGTAATGGTGTGCGTCGGCGCGTGTGTACGGGCGTGTGCGAGCCGCCACCCTCCCGCTATCGCAGGAGGTTTCGGAAAGGATGAAAACGAAAAATGCCAAACGCCTCGACGACTAGTCTTGAACGGTTGCCGGAGGCGGCTCGTTGGCATCGGAATCAGCCGAACCATCCGTCATTTCCGTCGCAAAAGAGATATTCCAAATATCCGATTTCGCGCAGGTATTCATGACATTCAAGACATGCTCGTAAGGCGTTGTTTTGTCGGCGCGAAGCACAACCGGTTGCCCAGGAAAGTTTTTCGCCAAAATCAAGCACTTTTCCCCCAGTTCCTCCAGCGTCAAAACGCGCTGGTTGACCCGAATCACGCCATCCCGATTCAAATTGATGATGATTTCACCGGGCAACCGCTGCTCCGGAGACGTTGCCGCATCCGCTGTCGGCAACTGGATGTTGATTTCACTCTCCCACTGGGAATAGACCGATGTGGTCACAAAAAAGCACAGAAGGAGAAAGACGACATCCATCATGGGTGTAATCTGAAAGCTCGGAAGCCCGGTACCGCTTTTCGAAAATTTCATTCTGCTTTTTCCTTATCGGAACGAGGCAACAGCAACAGTTGCAGAACCTCGGAACCACGGCATTCCAAGACGGACGAAAGACGGCGGGAGACACGCCGGAAAATCGCATAGAAAATGGCGCAGGGAACGGCAATCACCAGACCGAAAATGGTCGTGACAAGGGCCATGGATACACCATTTGCCAACACGACAGGACGAGCCGCCGAGACGTCGCCAACCGCATGAAACGCAGTCAACATGCCGATAACCGTCCCCAACAGACCAATCATTGGGGCAATCGAAGAAATATCCAGAAGCCATTCCGAACGGCCGTCCATTCGCGTTGCCTGGCGCGCGCCCTCGCCTTCAATCGCATCCTCAATGATGGAAGCGATCGCCGAGGGATCCTTTTCGCTCAAATTGGTGACGGCGTCAATGCCCGCCATCGCAATGTGGGAAAATGCGCAATGGTGATAATCGCAAATACGCCGCGCTTCCTGCAGTTTTCCTTTCTGCAACATGTCGGTCACATCGCGCACAATCGCACGCGGTGCCACGGCCCCTTCCCGCAAGACAATCGCAAGATACAGCACCATGGAAATGGCAAAAATCGACACGGCAAGCAAAAACCACATGATGATTCCACCTTGCTGGAAAAGCTGGCCAAGCGTCGGTACCGCGTTCGAATCGGAAGCTGCCGCGGAAACTTCTTGCGCGTGGGTAAGCGCAACCGAAGCAAGAAATGCAGATGCGGAGGAAAGCAATAACTTCATAAAGACTCCGAAAATAGGGATTGGCATGAGTCTAGCAAAAGCCATTCCGGTGAGCAACCGGCGATTTACGCAAGACGCTTCTTCTGCTATGCTCTGCACCGCCCCGATGCTTTGTTTCTTTCCTCTCGAAATCGCCTTTTCGTATGCAGATCCGTCCTTTTTCAGCCCTTCGCCCCGCGCCGGAATACGCTTCCGCCATTTCCTCTCTTCCGTATGACGTCATGAACCGGGAAGAGGCGCTTGAAATGGCGGCAGGAAATCCCGATTCCTTTCTCCACGTCGTACGCTCGGAAATCGATTGCCCGCCGGAAACCGATCCCCATTCCGATGCCGTCTACGAAAAGGCAAAGGAAAATCTGGAACGGCTCGTCCGGGAAAAGAAACTGATTCGGGAGGAGACCCCTTCTTTCTATCTTTACCGGCAAATCATGGGGAAACACCGGCAAACCGCCATCGTCGCCTGCTGCTCTATTGACGACTACAGTACCGGACGAATCCTGCGCCACGAAAAGACGCGCCGCGACAAGGAGGACGATCGAACCCGGCACATCCTGACCTTGCGCGCCCAAACCGGACAAATCTTCCTCTGCTACCAAGACCGCGAAACCATTGCCCGCCTCGTCGATGAAGAGTCCGCCGCCGCGCCGCTCTATGACTTTACAAGCAACGATGGAATCCGCCATACCGTCTGGCGCGCTGTCCGCACCCGTGAAATCGCTGCGGCCTTCCAAGAGGTGCCGCATGCGTATATCGCCGATGGTCACCACCGGACCGCCGCCTCGTTTCGAGCCGGCATGGAAATGCGGGAAAAGGGTGCCGCAGAGGACGCCGAATCGAATTTCATGATGGCTTGCCTCTTCCCGGCTTCCGAGCTTTCCATCCTCCCCTATCATCGCTGCGTACGCGATTTGAACGGCTTGACGTCACGCGACTTTCTCCTGAAGGCAAACGAATGCGGCTTCTCCATCAGCTCCATTCCCTTCCCCGAAGTCTCGCTGGACCACTCCTGCTCCGTGCGCCTCCCCGAAGGCTGGTATCGCTTCACATGGCCGGTAACGGAACAACAGGCCGCCGATCCGATCGCCCGCCTGGATGTCACCCGCCTTCAAGAAGACTTGCTGGCTCCGATTCTCAAGATCCAGGATCCACGCGTCGATCCCCGGATTTACTTCGTGGGCGGCATTCGCGGTACCGCCGCACTCGAACAGGATGTCGCCAAAGGCAATGCCGCCATCGCATTCGCCATGCGCCCGACAACGATCGATCAAATGATGGCCATCGCCGATGCCGGCGAAACCATGCCGCCAAAATCCACTTGGTTCGAACCGAAACTCCGCTCCGGCCTTTTGATTCATACCTTTTAGCCCCCTTTTTTCAAAGCCAGTTGCAGGCTCATTCCCGGCACGCAGTTTCCGGGAAAAATCAAGAACGCCACCCGCAAGGATGGCGTTCTTGATCTTTCTGCGCATGTTTTTCGTACCTGCTGTTGCGCAAACAACAATGCGTGGTTAGAAACGCTTTGTGACCGAAAGGCCGACGGCATACGCCTTGGCGCCCGTGAAAGAGCCTTTCAAAACGCCATTCGCGGGACGGGCTTTCACCGTGAAGTCTTCGATGATTTCGTAGAAACAAGAGAAATCGACAGTCCAGGATTCCTTCGACCAGCTGACGCCGGCCGCGAGAAGATGACGGTCGTCGCCGGGAATCAGGTAATCGACATACTGGCTGTTGATGGGAGACTGGTCGAAGGTATAGCCCGCGCGAACAGTCCAAACCTCGTCCAAATCGTATTCCGCACCCACGCTCACCCGAATGGTGTCATTCCATCCTTTGTAGCTCTCCAAGGTGTCCATCCCCGGCAACATCGGATTGTCCAAATGGATGGCAAGGTTGTCATACAGATTCCATAGCGTATAGGTCAGCCCGGCCGAAAGCGTGAGCTTCTCCGTTGCATCCCAGGCAAGACCCATCTCGAAACGATCCGGCAAAGTCGCATTTGCACGAAGCCCGGTATTTTGGAAATACATTGGCGCAAGCGCCTTCACAGGAGGCGGAACCATCCACTTCGCGTCGCCCTTGACTTTGAGATGACAACGGCTGTGGTACGCAAAACCGAAGGTCAAATCGTCGGCCAGTTTGTAGGTCAAACCGAAATCGACGGTCGGCACGACATCATCGCCCTTCAGCTGCTGCCGGACATCAAACGGAGAGTACGCGGGATTGTTGTATGGACGCAATCCGGCAATACCCGCAGCGTCGATCATCTGCCCCAATTCGATATCGAAATACCGGACCGAGAAGCCCAAGGCGATGCTCAACCGGTCGTTGACCTTCCAGGCCAGATTCGGATTCACGTCGAAGGTGACGATTTTCGCCTTGATGCTGTTGTAGCGCCCCGCCCATTTATGGTCGAATTCCGAGCCAAGGCCAAAGCGCGTGAAACCGCCCAATCCGAACCAAAGCTCATCGCTCAGCTGAGCAGTCGCGTAGAAGCTCGGCAGCGTCCAAAACGAGCTTGTTCCATAACTGCGGCTGTAGGTTCCGTCATACGGACTGATTCCCGTGACATCCGCATACGGCTTGATCGAGGTAAAGCCGATTTCCATCTGCGTGCCGGACAAATCCGTAATCGCCGCCGGGTTGAAAAACATCGCGCTGGGAACGTCACCGCGAGTCATCAATTGACCGGGAATGACATTGCCGCGAACCGAGCCGTCTTCCAAGCCAAAGCCGGCTCCATACGCCATTCCTCCTTCCAGAGAAAGAAGCGCAAACGCAAGCAACGGCAACTTTTGTACTGTCGAACACTTTTTCGTCATATGAATTTCCTATCTTGATGGATTGTTCAGAAGGGGTTCTTTCGAACCGGAAAACATCGGAATCCAAAATCCGGGAATTTCCCCGGATTCCGGGTGAACTAGAAGCGCTTGACGACCGAAAAGGCGCAGGAATAGCCGCTGGCTCCCGTAAACTTGCCCGTGTAGACGCCATTTGCAGGACGCCCCTTGACATCGAAGTCGTCAACCACTTCGTAGAAACAGGAAAGATCGAATGTCCATGCATCTTTGTCCCAGCTGACGCCGGCCGCAAACAGATGGCGGTTGTCGCCCGGAACAAAATAGTCGACATGACTGCTGTTGATGGGAGATTCGTCATACGTGTAGCCAATGCGGACCGCCCAATTCTCCGTGAACGCATACTCCGCACCGACATTGAAACGCCACGCGTCATGCCACCCCTTTTCGCTCATGAGCGTGCTGCGTCCCGGCAGCATCGGATCGTCCAAATGAATAATCAAGGTATCGTATGTGTGCCACAATGTGCATGTCACGCCCGCCGAAAGCGTAAGCCGCTCCGTTGCATCCCACGCCAAGCCCATCATCAATTTGTCCGGATTGAAATTCGATGCATGGAACTTCGTGTCCTGGAAATAGGACGGAGCAAGCGCGCGAACAACAGGCGGCGCCGTCCACTTGGCATCGCCTTTCGCCGTAAGCTTTGCCTGGCTGTGATAGCCGAAACCAAAGGTGAGATCATCCGTCAACTTGTAGGCGAGACCCACATCCAGAACCGGCGCAATGTCATCGCCATGGAGGTTCTGGCGCACGTCATATGGCGAATAGCCCGGATCGTTGTACCGGCGAAGCCCTGCAATGCCGGCCGCATCCAGCATCTGCTCCAACTCGATGTCGAAGTACCGGATCGAAAAACCGATCGAAAGGCTGAGGCGGTCATTGACCTTCCAAGCCAGATTCGGATTGAAATCGAGCGACAGAATCTCGGCCTTCGTGCTGTTGTACCGCCCCGCCCATGTCGACTTGAACTCGGACCCCAGCCCATACCGCGTGTAGGCGCCAAACCCAAACCAAAGGACATCCGTCAATTGCGATGTGAGATACAGATTCGGCAACATCCAAACCGAACTGGTCGCATAGCCGCGTTCGGTTTTTCCCGTGTAGGGATCCGTCGTCACAACATCCGCAAAGGGCTTGATCGCCGTCATGCCGACTTCCACTTGCGTTCCGGGCAAATCGGTAATCGTCGCCGGATTGAAATAGAGCGAGCTGGGAAGCTCGCCACGCGCCGTCAATTGCGCGGGCGTGACATTGCCGCGAACCGAGCCGTCCTCCAATGCAAAACCTGCACCATGGGAATCGGACAAAAGCATCAGTCCAAAAGCGGTCGTGGCGACAATCTGCCGAAAACGGGTGAAATGATTCTGCATGGAAGAATATCTCCAAAAATTTGATGGTGCCGACTGGGACAATAGAGGGTGATATCTATTTTCTAATTTTGACATATTTATTTTGAAACGCAAGAAAAATCGTTAAACAAAGCCCCCGTGAAAAATTGATTTTCAGGAGATAAAAAATGGCTAATAGTGCAAAGAATATGCGTTTTAAAATTTTGATTTAAAATTCGAAGCAAATAAAAACAGAATTACCGGCTCTTCCCCCGCGTACCCTCTCTCCCTAAAACAGGCGTGAAGTGGCTCCGCAAACGAAAAGGCCTCAAAAAACGCCTTCGCAACACCTTCCCGGTTGCTTTTTTTTCGCTGCTTCGGGACGCAAAACTCCAACGCCCCCCCCCGAACCATCAGCATCGCGGGGTGGCGAAGACGAACCATGACATTCGTCCATCCGCCATTTCAAGCCGACCGTATATGGAAACCGCCGCAAACCAAGTCGCGCTTGGTGCGGCAGCCCATCGAATGTGAAGGAAAATCGCCTCGAACGAGGCCTTCCCTTGTACGCAAAAACCGGCATCAATACTCGACCGCCCGGGCGTCTCCCGATTCGCCCATCCAAGCCGGATCCACCGTCCAGACCGCCTCCCCGGAACGAAGCGAGGCCGGCACGTCCAAAATGCGCTGATTGCCGCTTCCGCGAAAGAGAAGCTGACGATCGCGACGCGCCGCCACAAACGGCCCGTCGACCAATATGTCAAGCGCACGCAGAAACCGCATGACGCTTGGATTTGTCTTGCCAAGCTGCAAAAGACCTTCCCAAGTATAGCCTGAATAGACCGCAAGATCGTACCGGCCATGCAAGCGCTCCGCCAATTCCGCAAGCGCTTCTGCCTGCGAAAACGGTTCGCCGCCCGAAAATGTGACACCCGTGGTCAGCGGATTGGATGCGATGCGCACGAACAAGTCGTCCGTCGACACCTTTGTACCGGTGCCAAATGTCCACGTCTGCGGATTCTGGCAACCTGGACAATGGTGCGGACAGCCTTGCACAAACACGACGGCCCGGAGTCCCGGGCCGTCGGCGATGCCATCTTCATCAAATCCGGCTAAATCAATGATTTCCGGCATCGCCACATCCACAAGTTCCGGAAGAATGCTCCTGATGGTTCGAGTTGCCGGGAACACCATGCTTCACACGATCCCGCTCCTCCGCACGCTTCGCATTGTTGAAACGGTCCAACGTACCGACAAGATAGCCTGTAATCCGGCGGATGCGTTCGAATTTGATCAACTCGTCCGATTCGTGACGGCCGCATTTCGGACAAACCTCGCCAATGACGCCGTTGTATCCGCAAACTGGATCGCGATCCACCGGATGATTGATCGAGCCATATCCAATGCCGAGGTCGTGCATGGCACGGACGATCGTCTCGAATGCCTTCGTGTTGCGGGCGACGTCGCCATCCAATTCCACATAGGAAATGTGCCCGCCATTCGTCAGCGCATGATACGGCGCCTCCTTGCGGAGCTTTTCGATGGCCGAAATCTTGAAGTAGAC
>JBJEVW010000092.1:0-16877 GCA_051884735.1 Kiritimatiellia bacterium
GCGTTGACCCGGGCCCGGAAGAATTTACCCCGAAAAACCGGGATAAGGGTGTGCGGTGCGGGGGCGCAAGCCGCCACGGGGTTGCGCGACCCGGCCGCGCACGTTCCGCAGACGGAGCTATGGCATGCAAACGCTCAGTGAGTGCTGCTTGCCAGGCCGTGGGGGTGTGTGCGCGGGCGGGATTGGTGTAACGCGGATGGAGGGAAAAGGATTATTCCTTGTCTTCGAGGGCGAAGTTCAGCGCTTGGATATAGGCCTGAATCGAGGCCTCGATGACGTCGGTGGAAACGGCGCTGCCACGATAGGAGCGACCGCCGTTTTCGACTTTGACCATGGCCTCGCACTGGGCGTCCATTCCTTCTGTGACGGCGGTGAGATTGTAGTGTTCAAGCCGGGCGTTGGGGAGTCCGGCAATCATGCGAACGGCCGCAAAAGAGGCATTGACGGGACCATCGCCCGTGGAAACCTGTTCGATCAGCTTATCGTTAAAGAAAGCGCGAACGGTCGACACAGGCGTAATGACATCGGAAGCGAAAACGCTGAAGCGGTCGAGGCGGAGCGTCTGCGTTGCGGCTTTTGGATTGGTGTGATGGGCGAGGGCCTCGATATCGGCATCGGAAACGACCTTTTTCCGGTCGGCGAGTTCCTTGAACTTGGCGAACAATTCTTCGATACGGTTTTCCTCGAGATGGAATCCGAGGTCTTCCAGACGTTGGGAGAAGGCGTGTTTGCCGGAGTGTTTGCCGAGGACCATTTTGTTGCGCGGGAGACCGATGGACTCAGGCGTCATGATTTCGTAGGTCAGCGGATTGGCGAGGACGCCGTGTTGATGGATACCGGCCTCGTGCGCAAAAGCGTTTTCGCCGACGATTGCCTTGTTCGCCTGGATCCGGGAACCGGTCACATTGCAGACGGTTTTCGAGACGGAGTAGATTTTCGTCGTATCGATGTTTGTATCGACGTTGTAGAAAGCCTGCCGGGTTTTGAGGGCCATGACGATTTCTTCGAGGGCGGCATTTCCGGCGCGTTCGCCGATGCCGTTGACGCAGCATTCGACCTGCGTCACGCCGCCTTGGATGGCTGCGAGGGAGTTGGCGACGCCGAGGCCGAGATCGTTATGGCAGTGGCAAGAAAGATCGATGGTGCGTGCTTCCGGGACGTTTTCGAGAATATCGCGGATGAGATCGCGCATTTCATCTGGTGTCGAGAAGCCGACGGTGTCGGGGATATTGACGGTTGTGGCACCGGCTTCGATGACACCCTTGACAATCCGGTAGATGAACGGGCGTTCGGACCGCGTGCAGTCTTCCAGCGAGAATTCGATATCGGAGCAGAGTGTTTTGGTATAGCGAGTGCATTCGACGGCGGTCTCGAAGACTTGGTCGGGGGTCATGCGCAACTTGCATTCCATGTGGATGGGAGAGGTTGCGATAAAGATATGGATACGGGGATGTTTGGCTTCCTTGACCGCTTCCCAGGCGCGATCGATATCCGCTTTCCGGCAACGTGCCAAGGAGGCGACGGTGGCGGTCTTTGCCTTTGCGGCGATGGCTCGGACGGATTCGAAGTCGCCATCGGAGGAGGCGGCAAACCCCGCCTCAATGACATCCACGCGAAGCGCTTCCAGTTGTTCTGTGACAAGCAGTTTGTCTGCGAGGTTCATGGAGCATCCGGGAGATTGTTCGCCATCGCGGAGGGTGGTATCGAATATTTTGATGGTTCGATGAGAGGACGGGTTGTTCATGGCAGGATTTTTACGGATTGTGCAAAGGAAAACCCCGCGGCAATGGAGCCTCGGGGTTTACAAGCAATGTTTTATCCTTGTTACAGGCTTTTGCGCAACAACATCGACCCCGTTACCGTTGAGCGGCAAGGAGACCGGTAAGTCGATTGTTGGCGAAGATGATGTGCATAACGATGCGAAGGATGCCACAATTTTGTTTTTTTGGCAAGGACTTTTTTGCAACGGCAGAAATGGCAAAACCAAGGTGTGGCGCGCTTGCGTTCGGCTGTCGGGCGGGTCATTTGTCTCTCACGGAGTTCCGAAGAGAGCCGAGGAGCCATTTGAAGGCAAAAGTATTGCCATTCCGGTTGTTTGATCCGTGGCCGGTTCCCGGCGTTTTGCCAGACGGCAAATCGAGGATTTGCAATCGCTGGGTACGGTGGGGGCGGGGCAACGATGCGAGGGGTTATGGGAAGGAGAGGGTCTGTTTTGCTTCGCCGAAGTCATCATCGTGAATAACAGGGGCAAAGGTTTTTTCTTTCGGGAGACGAAAACGATAGAGGGTTGTTTTGCCGATTCGTTCAACTTGTGCGGGGGCGGGATTGTCCAGCGAGCAGACGGCGCCTCCGGGGGCGATTTCGACGAAATCGCCGGTCGTGTGGGTTTCATCGGAGACGGCGAGGATGGCGACCTTTTCGGAAGGGGAGATGCGGCCCATCCAGAGTTTGGCGGAGAGATCGGAATCACCTTGCCACCATTTGGAGGCGTCGGGTTGCGTCACCCAAAGATTCTGCACGGGTCCGGCGGGACGGATTGGGGGTATACATTCGAATGTTTCGAGTGGGGCGGAGAGGTATTCGCGGGGCCAGAGCGGCAAGGAAACCGGGGGCGTGACGGGAATGGATAAAAGGGCGGGGGAGCGTCCGGGGACTTTCATTTGGACATGGAGAACCTCGGGGGCGATACGGCCTTCGCGTGCGGTTTGCACAATCGACGGGGCGGCGAAGGCGAGCCGGAAGCCTTGCGAACCGGAATGCACCGAGACGGCCAGGAGGTTGCGTCCGGCCTTGAGCGGAATGTCGAAGCAATGGGCGGTAGCGGGGTTCTGATCGGCGCCGTTGCCGTTGGGAACCGTTGAATAGACTTCCGTTCCATTGGCATACCAGGTCATCCACCAGTCGGCGGAAGCGCCGATCCGGATGGTGGTGTCGCATTTGGCATCGAGGGTTGTCATGAGGACGGCGGTTTGCGGTTTTCCGTCCCATGCGCAGAAACGATGGAGCGGGAAGGAGCCGTCATCGGGGTCTGGGGCGGTCGCGCGTGCCGGGATGCCGAGGAGCGATTGCGGGCAAATGGCGGTATCGGGGAATGGAAATTCGGGTTTCAGGGACGAATCGGGCAGAGGACCGTAGAGCATCCAAAAGGGGGCCGGGGAGACCGCGTTTTCGGGCGAGTGTGCGGTCAGGGTAAACGGAATTTTCGTCTGGCTGTGCGGATCAAGGTGAATCTCGCGAGAGACGGGTTCGACCGAGAGGGGGGTACGAATGGAATCGGCTTCAAAAAGCAGTTTGGTATCGAGGGGGGAAGACAACGGATTTCGAACGATGATTTCGCCGGACGTTTTGGAGGAATTCCGGAATTCGATTTTGGGGATGCCGTTGGCGGCATCCAATTCCAGCAGAGGCGGAGCGCAGCGGGGGAGGCGTGTGGGGGACGGGGCGAGCCAGCGTACGTAAATCGGATGGAGCGGAATGGTGCATTCGATGGTGCCGCCGGGCTCGTGGAGGAGGGGCCTAGGGTTTCCGAAAAGATCGAAGGCTTCGGGGGGCGTACGGATGGCGGTGGCGAGATCGATGCGAATGGTTTGCTGGGCGGGGGAATCGTTCCAAAGGACGAGAACGCGAGAAACGGTTCCGGTGACGGAGGACGGAGATTCGAAAAGATGGGCGTGCAGGCCGGGCGTTTCGAGCGGGATTTCGGCGACATGGGCGTGGTGGCGGAGGGTTCGCACGAGTTGGCGGTAGGCGAGCGCGGCGGGTCTCGGTTCCCGAGGGCGGAGGAGGTTGCCGTAGCTTTCAGGGTGTTCGAAGAGGAGGCGAAACCAGATTAAGAAGGGATGTCTTTCGCTTTGCGCAAAGACGAATTTTTCGACACACGTTGCTGCTTGAAGGTTTTCCTGATCAGGCCCGGAGGCGGCAACGCCGGTTTCCGTATCCACCCAAAGCGGTTCGGAAAGACCTGCGTCAGCGGCGGCCTTCTTCATGAGGCGGAGTGCTTTTGCCTCGGCATGGTAAAGGGAGCCGTGGGCATGGTAGGCGATGCGGTCGGGAGCGCGGCCTCCGCGGGCAACACCGTCGAAGAATTCCCGGACGCGGACAGCGCTTTCCTTTCGATGGCTTGCGTTGGCCAGGCCGCCATTGAGGACGCAAGCATTGGGATCAGCGGCGCGAATGGCGTCTGCGAGGATGGAAAAGCCTTTCAAATAGCGCGGCATCCCGGCCGGGAAGAAGAAGGAGAGATCAGGCTCGTTGCCGAGTTCCCAGAAAGGCGGTTTTTCGGTTGCGGCAAAGGATGCGGCAAAGGATGACGCTTTTTTGAGGCTCGTCTGGAATGCGATGGAATCCGTTTCTTTTGGGACATCGAGAACGGCAAGCATCTGAAGATTTTCGCGGTGGTAGTTGTCCATGATTTCGCGTGCTTCATCGGGGCGATTCGGGTGAAGCCCGGTGCGCACGAGATCGCAACCCAGCTGGCGGGTCCATGCCATCAATTCGGGAGAAGTGTCGGCGCGGCCGAGGCGAATATCCAGACCATAGAGAAATTCGCCCTTTGCGGCTTTTTCGGGAGGGGTTCCGGCATCGGGGGCAAAACCGATGGCGTGACGGAAGGTGTTGATGGCATTTCCGGCTTTGTCTTTGAGAACGAGCGAAAGGTCGGCGATGCCGAAAGGCATGTCGGGAGCATCGAAAACGATGGAAAACGACTGGCGGGTGGCGGGGGAGATGTTCAACGGAACCGTTTGTTCGATTGTTTTTGACGCATTGGAGTGGGAGCCGGGATCGAGAGAAGGGCGTGCTTGCAGTCGGCAAAGGAGCGTTCCTGCGAAAGGAACGAGCGCCAAGTTGTGGAGCGCGGCGGAGAGGCGGAGAGGCTCGTCGGGCGAGAAGAGGAAGACCGTCCGGTCCTCGGCGCGCAGGTCGTCCATCCGGAGCAGGCGTTTGAAATCGGGGGCGATGGTGCGGTCGAAGCCACGCAACCGGATGGAGCGGATGAACCAATCTTCGTTGGAAGCCTGCAGTAGAATATCGGATGCGCCATCATCGGAAGAGAAGGAAGCGCAATCGATGGAAAAGCGGATGGTTCGCAGTTCCGGGGAGCCGCCCCAGCGCGACCCGGCCCGGAGCATGCCGTTGGTTGAATGCAGAAGGACGTCCATAGAGCTGGAAGCGGTATGGACATATTCGAGTTCACCTTCGAGAACCGGCATATTCGAGCCCATGAATGCGGGATCGGTCAGGGTGCAGCGAAGCATACGGAGCCACCCGCGCTTGGGATCGGCCCCTTTACGGACGCGCCAGACCTGGAGCGGCTTTCCTTTGACGGTGATGGTTTCCGGTGATGCGAACGAGCGATCAAAAGAAAGTCCTTGCTCGATGGGCTGCCGTTCAAAGAGAATTTCCGCACGGGCGGGGATTGGGGTGCTGGGAGGAAGGTTTTTGGGGGGAAGGGCGATGCGGCGGATTCCGGAGCCGGGCGTGCCAATGCAAAGATGGTTTCCGGAAAATCCGGCAACGGAGCGGGAATCGTGGAAGGGGAAAGGTGGTTCGATTGCGGCGAACGATTTGCCGTCATCCTCGGAAAGGTAAATGGTTTGCGGCGTGCAGGCGGCGATGCGGCCGCGTGTGCTTTCGTCGAGCGCGAAGCTGCGGACGGGTGCGTCGAGGAGCTGTTGCCAAGAGAGCCCGCCATCGCGCGTTTCGTAGAGTCCGGATTCGCGCAAAGAGACGAGAAACCGCGCGGGTGTGTGCGGGTCGGCGGTGACCTTCCAGCTATGGAAGACGGAAGGGAGGCCGTTTTTGCCTGAGATTTCGGTCCAAGCGGAATCGGATGGGGCACGGCGGAATGCGCGGCCGCAGTCATGCGAAAAGGCAATCAAGGAACCATCAGGGGAGACGGCGATTTCGCGCTCGGTGGTCCAGATGGATTCGCGGAAGAGATGGACGCCGACGGGGAGCCCTTGGTCGAAGCGCGTCCAATTTTCGCCGCCATCGGAGGAACGATAGACGCCGCCATCGGCGCGTTTGGAAGAATCGGAAACGGGACCGGAGACGGCGAGGAAGAGCTCGTCGGGACTCCGGGGATGGACGCAGACGGAGTTGCAGCGGCGTCCGGATTGATCGGACAGATTGGGCAGACCGCGCATGGCGGGGCGTCTCCAATGCAACCCGGCATCGTTGCTTTGGAAGAGCTGGTTGGCATGCCAAAGCCATGTTTTCGGGCCGACGGCGTAGACACGGTTGGCGGCGGCATGGCAGGGCGAAATGTCTTTTATGTTGTTGGAGATTCCGCGAAGGCGTCCCCAGACGGGAAAGTTCTTTCCGTTGTCGAAGGACTGGAAGTATCCGACATCGGCCGCGCCTGCGTGGAGGCGGGACGGAACGGACGGGTCTTGCGCGAGCGTATGGATGACGGCCATTTCGATGCCATCGATGGCGAGATTCCAGCTTTTCCCCGCATCGTCGGAACGGTAGCAAGCGTACCAATCGGTAAAGTACCAACGATTCGGATGTCCGGGTGCGATAGCGATAAAACCGAGTGCCGCGCCGAAATGGGGTTCGATGGGTTGCGTGTGGCGAGCGTACCAGCCTTCATCATGAATGGCTTGCGGAGGCGGCAGTTTTTGCCACGAAGCGTCCGGCGTTGCGGTGTCGAGGCGGTAGAAGGTTCCGCCGTGGGCGCCGGCGAGCAGGAAATCGGGGCCGGCGGCCAAGGCGGCATACGAGCCATCGGAACGGGCATCGCCCGGCGGGGGCAGTTTTTCCGATCCTGGCGAAGGGAGCCAGGTTTTGCCGAGGTCATCGGAATACCGGAATTGCGGAGGACGGGAAAAGAGGCCGTGCAAACGGTTTGGGTTGCATGGATCTTGGATGCATTCGCGCAAACCTTCGGCGGGAAGGGCATTCCAGGTCTTGCCGCCGTCATCGGTGCGGAAAAAGCCTGCCGCGTAGGTTTTGGCTTGGCGTTTGGCGGCGATGGCGGTCGCCCAGATCCGGTTTGGCTGCGTCCGGTCGATGACGATTCCGCTGGGATAGAGATTGGTTAGGCCGATATTGCGCCATGTTTTTCCGAAGTCGTTGGAACGGAAGAGCCCCTTTTCGATGGAAGCGGCGTAGATGGTATCCGGGGAAGAGGGGTCGGCGACGAGAATATCGCCATCGGCGCGGGCATCGCCATTTCCCTCGAAAGGAGCGGATTGAACGAGGGAAAACGATGCACCGGCATCTTGGCTTCGAAAGATGCCGAGAGGAGCTTCCCATTGTGCTCCGGCGGCAATGAGAACGTGGTCGGGTTTGTCTGGGTGGGCGAGAATTCCGCGAATTTGATGAGCCGCTTCACCAGGGGGAAGCGAGCCGCCGATTAGTTGCCAGGAATGGCCGGCGTCATCGCTCCGGTAGGCACCACCGATATCGGTGGCAAGGTAGATGCGGTTCGGATTCGCACGTGGAATGCTCATTCGCTGGAGATAGCCGCCTCCGCCGATTTTGCAGGCTTTCCATTCGTTGGTAAGGGAGAGGGATGAATGCGCTTGTGCGGCGGCGCAGACGGAGATGAGCAATGCGGTAGCCGCACGGATGCGTGCCATACGGAGAATTCGGGTATTCATGGCAATGAAGGCTCTCAAAGCGAGACGAAAAGAAGCGTTCGGCGGAATTGTTTCGTCAGCGTATTTCGGGTTTACAGGAGGATGATGAGCGATCCTTTGACATTGCGGGACAGCGAGACGGCATTGACGGTATCGTAGCCTTCTGTGGAAACAAGCGAGACCTTGAATCCGGCCGGAATCGAGTCGAATGCACCCGTCACAGTATCCTTTGCGGCATCCGGTTTGGCGGAGAGAATAATCCATTCTCCCAACGAGCGGTTTGGCGTCGGATCCTTGAGAACGAGATTGCCGCCTAGGGTGACGGAGGCTGTCGGGGCGACTAGTGCGGTGGCGGTTGTGTCATCGAAAATGGAGATTTCGAATGTGCTGTTTTCCTGAAAAACGAGCGTGGAGAATTTGTCGCCGACGGAGAGATTGCCACTGCGGCGTCCGGTGAGAGAATCGCGTTCGCCGGGGGCGATGAAGCCATTGGTGCCGACGAAGACGCCTGTTGCAGCGGTAGATGGGGCGTCGCCAAGAAGGAGACGGTTTTTCGCGTCGCCGGCTTGGATGGAACCGGTGCCGCCGATTCCGCGGGCACGGGTGGTGGTGCCTCCCCAAACAACGGGATAGCTTGCGGAACTCGCCAGTTCGACGGAGAGGGTCGGGGGAACGGCTTTCTCGTGATTGGCGGCAAGTGTTCCTGAGGCGACTTGGATGACGCCGACAAGACCGGTGTTGTCGCCGGAAAGGACAACGCCACCGCCGGAGGCGGATGAGGTAATCATGACGATTTTATCCGGATCTGTATTTGCGGACGTGATGCGCGAAGAGCAGGTCAGCGTTTGGCGTCCAAGAATGCGCAAGGGTTCCGTACCGAGGACGATGGTACCGTTTTTGATTGTCGGTTTCGTATTGCGGTGGAGAATCAGTCCGGATCCGATGGAGAGATTGTGTTCGGCGAGATCGATGGTTGAACCCCAGTTTTTGAAGACAAGGCAGTTGACCGTGCTATCGGTTTCCAGGGTAATGGAGGCATCGGTGAGAAGAACATTGTCTTCGATTGTAGCCTGTTCCAGTTCGTTGGTGTGCATGGAGGATTCGGGAATGGTCACGAAACCGGCATCGGCGGTATAGGTGACGGGGAGCGCCGGGTCTAGATAATCGGTCGACTGGTAGAAAGTCTCCGCAGTTGAGAAGGAGCTGACGCCGGCCCAAGGAACGATGGATACGCGAGAGGAATCGGGGGTGGTCGAAAAGGCCGCGCCGCCGCCCACCAGATTGGATGAGAGGTCTTCGCCGAAACGGATGAATGCGGTCGAGCCGAGTTGCGCGGAGTCGGTCGCGCCGAGGGTGAGAAAGGCGTTGTTGTGACGGGATAGCGTGTTGAAAAACTGTTTGGAACTTCCACGGGCAATGATGCCCGAAAGACCGGGTTGGAGTTTCAGGTTCTCGGCCGTAATGGTTGCCGTGGATTGCAGAAAACCGCCTGCGAGCGTAATGATTTGCGGCGAAATGGCAGATTCTAGCGACAATTTGGCGGAGTTTCCCAAGGTCAGGTTCTGGAGAGAGGGGAGACCATGCGTTCCGCTCACGCCCCAACTGTACAGATATGTGACGCCGCCGGAAAATTCTGCGCTTCCGGAGCTGGTTTCGATGGCGCCATACAGTTTCAGGAACCCGTTGCCTTTCCGGTGGAACGAGGCACCCCGGATTGAGCCGAAGCAAGAGAGCGTATCGCGTCCGGATGTGCTTGTCTCGGAAGAAATGGAGACAATTGCGGGATTGTCGCCAAAATCGAAATCGATGCGTTTGGTTTCGGAGTTTTGCGCACCGGTTCGCATGGCGACCTCATCGGAAGGCGCCCCGATATCGACGAGAATCTTTCCGCCGTCGCGAAAGTTGAAGGAACGAGGACCATTTGCGCCTTCAATCACGAGCGGCGCATTGGTTTGGTGTAGCACGCGAAGTCCGTTTGGCGCGACAATGTGATCATTTTCGAGTGCGAGAACGGTGCGTTCCAGAGGAGCGTTCGTACCCGAGAATGTATCATCGCAGATTTCATCGCGCCAGTTGTTTGCGTCCAAATAATTCGCGGTTGTCTGGGTGGAAATCCATTCGGCTTGAGCGGATATGGTCAAGAGGATGATGGGCAGAATTCGCAGTGTTTTCATAGAGAACGTTTGAATTGGGTGAAGGAAAACGGACTACAAGTGGAAGGAGAGCCGATCGGTTGCATCAACCGCGATGGACTGGATGCACTTTGGTTTTGTTTGTTGCGTTTGCACAATCTGCAACGCCTTGTGCAAGATTTCGTTGACGTCAAATCCGAGGCGGCGAACGGCCGGGATGGCCGCACGGGGAGACGCCGGGCTATTCCCGTGCGCAACGATCAAGAGATCGTCCGGAATGGAGAGGCGGGCGGCCATGACGGCGGAAAGTGTTTCCGGAAGAAGGTTGTCATCGCAAATCAGCAATCCATCGGGCCGTTCCGATTTCGGGAGTGCGAGCAGAAGCCGCACGAGGTTGTAGGCGCCTTCCGCATAGGTTCCGGGCATGCTAAGCCGGAATTGATCCGGTACAGAAAGACCGGATTGGACAAGCGCTTCTCCCGCGAGGTTGGCGAGACATTGCTCTCCGGCGAGAACGGCGACCCTTTTCCGCCTTCCGTCGCTCATGATTTGGGCGGCGGCTCTGTGGAACGAATTCCAATTCACACCGACACTGGGCAGCTTCGGATTGGGACTGGAAGCGAAGAGAAGAACATGCGGGAAAGGAAAGGGAGGCGCCCAGTTTGTGAGCTGATCGCCATTGACGACGAGAACACCGGCGATGCGATGCTTCTGCATATCTTCGAGCAGTTCGGCGTATGCAGGGCAATCGGCATGGGGGGTGACATGAAACCGGACATCGATTTGGCACTTGTAGTTTTCCGGTGCGGAAAGGGCCTGCATGGCAATCGATTCCCAAAACAAGTTCCATCCGCCGGCACCATGGCGTCCGGGTTCCGAAGGGAAAACAAGAACGTAGCGGTTTTTGTTGGGCGGGTTTTCCGTCACAAAGGTTCCGCGTGTCGTTTTTGCGGAAATGAAGCCTTCCGATTTGAGAAGGGCTAGTGCGCGGGTCAATGTTGGGCGGCCGACCGCATAGAGATTGCAAAGGACATCCCAGGTGGGAAGTTTCGAACCGGGAGACCATTTGCCGCTGACGATTTCCGCGCGGATATTGTCTGCGACGGCTCCGTAGCGAGCATCGTTTCGCTTGGGAGAAAGCAAGGAAATTTTCATTGGTTAATACTAAAAATGTCTTAAACTTAACTAAGTATGAACCAATCTGTTTTCATTTGTCAAGGTTTTTTTTGTTCCCAGGGAAAAAGTTTTGGAATGTCGTTTGCAGAAGTAAGCGCATCTGATTTGGTGCGTTTATTTTCGCGCACTACGAAAAAGTTTTGGAGGCGTTGGAATCCAATTGTCTGTGCCGAAAGCAGGAGTCCCGCAGAGATAGCCGGAATCCAAGACGTCATGGGAAAATATGCGATTTGTCCTCCCCGTCATCGGTGAGAGACGGAGAGGACAACGGAAGGCCGGGGAGTCGGCCGAACAGACGGACGTCACCGGCGAATGCGCACGAGAACGCGCGAAGCCCCGAGGTTTTTCGCGCCGATAAAATTGAAGAACCGGGAAAGGAGAAGGGTTGACATGTAGCGGATGCGGTCGAACTTGATCTCCCGGTCCTTGCAGAGTTGGATGAAATCCTTGATGGTGCAAAGATGGATATTCGGGGTATTATACCATTGCCAAGGCAGACGTTTGGTGACGGGCATACGGCCGAGGAATGCGATTTCCGCGCGGACCTTCCACATGCCGAAGTTCGGGAATGAAATGATTCCGACGGGGGCAATCCGCAGCAGTTCCTTCAAGACGATATCCGGGCGGCGCATCACTTGGAGCGATTCCGAGAGGATGACACAGTCGTAGGAGTTGTCGGGAATGCCTTTGAGACCGTCATCGATGTTGGCGCGGATGGCGTTGTGTCCGGAAGCGAGAACGACGCGGGCGCAATCGGTAACCATATCGAGACCGGTGCAGTCGATGTCAATCCGTTCTTCGGAGATGAAATTCAGAAGATCGCCTTCGCCGCACGCGAGATCGAGAACGGTTCGGGTGCCTTCGGGAATCAAGGAAACGAGTTCCTTGTAATCGCGCAAATCGTCCATCTCGCGGACGGTCGGGGTTCGGATCGGGCTATGGACAAGAAAGCCCTTCATGACATCCTGCAATTCCTCGATATTGGTCAAGAATGCGTCATGGCCGGCCGGAGCCTCGAGGCAGAAATGGGAGACTCTGCATTTGGCGGCGTGAAATGCCTTGGCAAGGGTTTCGGACTGTTCGGGCAGGAAGAGCCAATCGCCTGAAAGAGCGACGACAAGCACTTTGGATTGGATCCGGGAGAACGCATCTTCAAGACTGTCGAAGCCGTTGCGCAGATCGAAATTATCCATTGCGGCGGTGATTCGCAGGTAGGAATTGGCGTCAAACCGGTTGATGAACTTTTCGCCTTGGTGGTTGAGATAGGATTCGATTTCGAAGATTTCTTTTGAATCGACCTGTCCGTCTCCAGAGGTGACCTCGCGTCTGCGCCGGGCGAATTTCTTTTCCATCAAGTGGTTGGAAATGTAGGTGATGTGAGCGAGTTTTCTTGCGAGAGAGAGGCCGAGATCGGGGTGGATATGTCCGTAATAATCGCCTCCATCGAAATGGGGATCGTTGAGAATCGCGGTTCGGCCGACGACATCGAAAGCAAGCGCTTGTGTCGTCAAGGAGTCCCCGGATGCGATGATGGCGATTTTGTCGGCATCATCGGGATATGCGACCGCCCATTCCATCGCTTGCATGCCACCAAAGGAGCCTCCGACCAACGCATAAACGTGTTCAAATCCGAGCTGTTTTAGGAGGAGGCGGTGCACTTCGACAATATCGCGCACCGTGATTTCGGGAAAACGGGATCCATACGGCATGCCTGTTTCCGGATTGATGGAAGAGGGGCCAGTCGTCCCCATGCACCCGCCCAGAACGTTGGCGCAGATGACAAAGTATTGGTTTGTGTCGATCCCGCCACCGGGACGAACCATGTTATCCCACCAGCCACGGGTGCGTCGCGGGTCGGCATGTTCGCCTGCGACATGGGCGTCACCCGTGAGCGCGTGGCAGATAAACACGACATTGTCGCGCGCTTCGTTCAGCGTGCCGCATGTTTCGTACGCAACATCAATTTGCCGGAGGATTTCGCCGTTTTTCAAGCGAAACCCTTCGGGGGGCAATTGAAGCCGCAAGGTTCGAGTGTCTGTAATGAAAGCCATCTCCTTCTGGACGTTTTCTGTTGGCGTGAATTATAAGGGATGAGCTATTGAAGGACAAGCCTATCTTGTTTTGAGCTCCTAGGGCTTTATCATTTGGTTTTGCAAGCAGTCGAAGAAATCTCCATTGGTCGGCTCGCCTTTGTTTCCGTGTGCAAATCGGGAGACGCACAAGTGCAACCGGGACGGTTAGCGACCCAGCGTCCGTACAGCAGTGGGCAGGGAAACGCCGAATTTCAGGGCATGTGTTTTCCGTTTCCGAATTCAAGACGCATTCGCGGCGCATGATCGGAAACAGAATGGCTTGGTCCATAAGGAACAGCGTTGCATCAACAAACGAGAAATCAGAACGTCAAGTTGTTGCCATCCGCGCTCATGATTCCTCTTTCGTTATCTTTTCGTTGGATTTGGCCATATTCACGGCCGCCAATGCAACATCGACGGCGATGAAGAAGATTTCCTTGGGCGTAAAATGGATGTAGAAAGCGTAGAATTTGACGAGAACAAGCCAAAGCAACAGGATTGTTCCGGTATTCGTGTAGTTTGGTTTCATGAGGCGTGCGGCATGAATAATCAGCGCAACCGCCATCCCGAACGGAACAAGATTACAGAAGGGAAAATCGGCAATTGCCGGAATCGCCATGCAAGCTACGACCATGCACGCGGCAAATGGCCGCGCAAGTCCCCGTCTAAACTTGACACTTCGTTGTTGCGTTGTGTTGCTTGATGGCGGGCACCCAATGGAATCGCATTTTGGCAGTGTTTTTGCTATTGTTGTTCCGTTCTTTACGGCAAGCGGACATGTCCTCTTTTTGTGGCGCACTTGCTCTGGAAACCGCTATGGCGGAGCCGTGTAAATGTTTTTCGGAATTTCACCATGACAACCATTCGGCAGCAGCGTTTTGACGAGGAAAGGGCTCTTTACGCAGCCCAAAATCTATTGGTGCAGAATTGCGACTTTGAGGGTCCGGCCGATGGTGAAAGCGCGTTAAAGGAGTGCCGGAACATCGTTGTCGAAGATTGCCGCTTTTGTTCGCGCTATCCGTTTTGGCACAACAAGACACTGCGTATTGAACGCTCTGAAATGACAGAGACCTGCAGGGCGGGGCTTTGGTATTCCGATGCTGTGGAGATTCGGGATAGCACGCTTCACGGCATCAAAGCGTTGCGGGAGTGTACCAATGTCCGGATTTCAGGGTGTGACATCCATTCTGCCGAATTTGGATGGTCGATCCGAGGTCTATCCATGGAACATTGCACGACCGAAAGCGAGTATTTCATGATGCGGTCTGAACGGCTTTCGTTCCAAGACGTCCATTTCAAAGGAAAGTATTCTTTCCAATATGTCTCCGATTCGGTTTTCGAGCGGTGCGTTTTCGATACGAAGGATGCCTTTTGGCATGGGAAGAACATTTTGGTTCGCAACAGTATTGTAAAAGGCGAATATCTCGCTTGGTATAGCGAAAACATGACTTTCGAGCGGTGCAAGATTTCTGGCACCCAACCGCTTTGCTACTGCAAAGGCCTGAAACTTGTCGATTGCGAAATGACCGATGCGGATCTGGCATTTGAACGCTCCGAAGTGGAGGCAACCTTGACATCTCCCATTGTCAGCATCAAGAATCCGCTTTCCGGGCAAATCCGGGTTCCGGCAGTAGGGAAAATCATCCGGGACATCGAAGGTGCGGAGGGTAAAATCGTCACTGGCGCATAACCCAGGGCGGAAAAGACGGCTTTTCCCAGGTTTTAAAGCCGGATTCGCCTTCTATTGGATTTTTCTGCTTCAATCGGATTTTGCATGCGTTTATCGGCAAGCGATTTTTATTTTCTGGAGCGGATTTTTCTATTTTTGGCCGAGTCGAGAACTTTTCAGTTGACCCGCTTTCGTTTTTATGAGAGAATTGCCAACGTTTCAGCTACCTTGTGGCAGAGAAAACCTTAATGGTACGAGTTTTCTTGAAGAAATGCGAGATGGTTTACCATCGACCTTTCTGCGCCTATAGGAAAAGTTACTAGGCCCGCATAGCTCAGTTGGTAGAGCGCATCCTTGGTAAGGATGAGGTCATCGGTCCGATTCCGATTACGGGCTCCATTTCTGTCAGTACCTTCTTATTCAACACCCCAACATAGGTTTGCAACAATGGCAAAGGAAACTTTCGTCCGTAACAAGCCGCACGTTAACGTCGGTACCATCGGCCACGTCGACCACGGCAAGACGACTCTGACCGCGGCGATTACCCACGTCCAGTCGCTCAAGGGTCTGGCCACAGACATCGCTTACGATGAAGTCGCCAAGGCTTCGGAGTCCGCCGGTCGTCGTGACCCCACCAAGATCCTCACGATCGCCACTTCTCACGTCGAATATCAGTCCGAAAAGCGTCACTATGCGCACGTCGACTGCCCCGGCCACGCTGACTTCGTCAAGAACATGATTGTCGGTGCCGCTCAGATGGATGGAGCCATCCTCGTGGTCTCCGCTGCTGACGGTCCCATGCCCCAAACCAAGGAGCACGTCCTCCTCGCTCGCCAGGTCGGCGTTCCCCGCATTGTCGTCTTTTTGAACAAGGTTGATCTTGTCGACGATCCCGAGCTCCTCGACCTCGTCGAAATGGAAATTCGCGAACTCCTGAGCAAGTATGATTATGATGGCGAGAATGCCCCGATCGTTCGTGGTGCGGCTCTTCCTGCCACCAAGGCTACTTCTGCCGACGATCCCGCTTGCGCTTGCATCGGCGAGTTGCTCGAAACGCTTGACAGCTACATCCCCGATCCTGTCCAGCAGCTTGACCTGCCCTTCATGATGCCGATTGAAGACATCTTCTCCATTGAAGGTCGTGGTACGGTTGTTACCGGTCGTGTCGAGCGTGGTGTCGTCAAGGTTGGCGACGATGTCGAAATCGTTGGTATCCGTCCGACCCAGAAGACGGCCGTCACTGGCGTTGAAATGTTCCGCAAGTCCCTCGAGCAGGGGCAGGCTGGCGACAACGTTGGCTGCCTCCTCCGTGGTACGAAGAAGGAAGATGTCCAGCGTGGACAGATTCTCGCCAAGCCGGGTTCGATTACTCCTCACACGAAGTTCGAAGCTCAGGTCTACGTCCTCACCAAGGAAGAAGGTGGCCGTCACACGGCTTTCTTCCCGGGCTATCGTCCTCAGTTCTACATTCGTACGGCTGACGTCACCGGTTCCATCGTCCTGCCTGAAGGCGTCGAGATGGTCATGCCCGGCGACAACATCAACATGACGGTTGAGCTGATCTATCCGTGCGCTCTCGAGGAAAAGATGCGCTTTGCTATCCGCGAAGGCGGACGCACGGTTGGCGCCGGCACGGTCACGAAGATCATCCAGTAATTGGATTCTTTTTGATTCGAACAAAGAAGACCCGGAGATTTGTCCGGGCCTTCTTTTTTTGTTTTGCAGAAAGCGATAGAATACTTTCCTTACGGCAGTCATGTCCTGAAATGACAATCTATGGAATTGCCTCGAATCGGATTCTGACTTATTGAAGTCTCCATGCTACATGTAAAATTGACGAAAAGATGATTTTGCAATTTGCCATTTCCTGGCAGAAGCAAAATTGGGTTGTCTGTGGATAAGGCTTTTCATAAAATCCGATTGCAGGCGGATTTCTTCTGTTTACGGTTAGTTTTCATTCGTTTTTCATGAAAGTGAACTGCAATGCATTTTTTTCTTGGGCACTGTTGCTGTCGTCTGGGATTCAAACACTGTTTGCAGCAAGGATCGAGCTGGAACCATTGCCGCCTCCCGTCCATATCGATACGGAGAGTTCGACCAACTGTGTCTTGTATGCAGGGAATGGAGCAACGCGCACATTTGCTTTCACGCTTGCATTTGTCGCAACGCCGTCCAACAATGTTCAAATTGCTTTCGGCCATGATGCCAATACGGATGGGGTTCTTTCTATCGAAGAGACAGG
>JBJEVW010000093.1:0-16854 GCA_051884735.1 Kiritimatiellia bacterium
TCTGCGATTCCCTTATCGCACGGCTATACCCTTGGACACAAGGCTCGCAAATCGCACAACTCCGCGAAGGATTCCAATACACGCCGCCCAAATCCCCCTATACACTCGCCTGGTTCGTCACGGATCCCGATTCCTGGACCGGATTCAAGCACAGTTTCATCGATTTCTATGAGCGCCAACTTCCGCAAAACGACATCTTTCGTCGCGGAGGCGAAGATCACGCGGAAACATACGCCTACCTGCCGCCGGATCTTCATGCCCGCGGCGCCCGTTCCGGCTTCCAACCCGTCGTTTCCGCAGAAGCCATTTTGGCCGGCGATTCCCGTTCCTATGCCATTGGGGTCGGCGCCGCCGCATCCTTGCGCCCGCCTACCCCGCTTCCTCCACATACCCTCGAATGGTACGAAGGTCCCGCCCACCTTGCCGAGTGGGCCGCGGCACGACTTCCATTGCGGGCTGCCATCGATTCGTATGGTCTAGCCCCCATCCGTCCGTGCATCGATCGGCCTCTTCCCGCGCCCGCGTGGGGTCCGGTACGCCGCGTTTCCATCCCTGTGCCGCCCCCCGGATCCCTTTCGTCCGCTTCCCTTGCGCTCGAACAATCGTTCCCGCCGGATATCCAGCAGTTACTCCCTTGCCATACGCCTGAATCCGCTCGTCGCCTCCTCGAATACATCCGCGACAAACTCGACGTCCTCGCTTCCGGCTATGCCGCAGCGCGTGGCCCCGGCGGCACCAATCCCGTCACTTTGCGCACCGTATTCCCCGCCGCAATCGTCTTTCGCGACCTTCTCTCCCAAAAACTGGTTCCCGATCATCTCGATGGCGAGGACACGACCCGTCCACCGCTCGCACAGCGCCTATACAACCAATTTGTCTTTCTGGCCGAACTCTGTTCCCGCCCCGCGTTCTATCCCGGAGAACGCACCATGCTCCCTTTTTCAGACCCGGATTCCTCAGAGCCGACATGCCTTGGCATGCCAAACATGAACTTCTTCACCGATGTCTACTGCCTCTGCGGTGGACTTTCGTTCGTGTTCTCCAACCATCCGTCGGCTCGCCGATGGCGCAACCGCGCCAATACGATGCTACGCCGCCAACTCGAAGTTTTCTCGGATCCCCGTTCCGGAATCTGGGAAGAATCCCATACCTACTACCATCATGTTCTTCGAACGCTCGCCATTTTCGCACTCGAACAGCAAGCTTACGCCACAGCTGGCTTTTCCAACTGTATCGATTGGTTCCGGGATGCTTCCTTCAAACGCCTGTGCGCCGTCGCCCTCCGACTCGTCACGCCTCGCGACACCTGTCGCGATAATCTCCGTATGCTTCCCACCCTCGGCGATCATCGCGCAGAACTCCACTGGCATACCTACGCCGCCCTCGCCATCGGCTTTACCCCCCACGATTGCGACCTCGCCGCCGCCCTCTCTTGGCTCTCCCGCGAAAACGGCTGGAACGGAAACTCGCCCATGCCGCCTTCTTCACAATTTCCCGTAACCTTTGCTCCGGCCGGTTGTACCATTCTCGATGGACTCGGCGCTCTCGTCCGCAACTTCACGACAACTCCCGACGACAATCGGGAAACGCTCCTCATCCTCCGCTCCGGCTATACATGGGGGCATCACAACTGCGACGAACTCGAGTGCCTCTATTGGGTCGACAACGATCCCATCATCACCGAAGCCGGCTACGGAATGCCGAAAACATTCGAAAAGGTTTGCCAAACCGGTCACTCGACGCTCCAACCGCTGCATTTCCAGCCGGCTTTCTACCTTTCCCGCGCGACACGCGGCCACATTGCGAAGGCCGACTCCACCCCGGATGGTTCGTCCGCCGAACTCTCCGCCCGACGGATTGTCGCCTTTCAACTCCCCGCCGCCGCAGAATCGGCAATGCTCGTGCCGGTGCGCCCTTACACCCAGACCCGTACGCTCCGCTTCGTCCGCCACGACCATCATTCCTTTGAACTCGTTGTCGTCGATACGCATACCTCGAACGAACCTCATCGTCTCATCTGGCATACCGCGTGCCCCCATATCTCCTCCATCGCTCCCGGAACCCTGCTTCTCCATTCCGGCCGCACCGAAACCCGTCTCGAAACTAGTCCCGCCCTCGATTTCTCCATTCAGGCGGACGCTTCCGGCTATACAACCGCCCTCATCGCCAGAATCCCGCCTGACGCCACAACCGTCCAAACCCGCTTCTCCACCCGCCTCATTCCTTCCGCCCCTGCTTCGTAACCTCGTTTTTCCTTGATGGAAATGGGCTTTTTCGCTACGATACAAAGACTGGTAAATCCTTCCCTATCTTGCGAATTTTAGCCCAAATGACTTCTCTCCGGTTCTTTCCTCCAGCAACCGCCCATTTTGTCGGTATCGGCGGTGTCGGTATGGCTGGCCTTGCTCATCTTCTCCATTGCATGGGATGGCAAGTAAGCGGTTGCGACTCGCAGTCAGGTTCCTATACGAAGTGGTTGGAAACAAATGGAATTCGCGTTGAAATCGGCCACGATCCCCGCCATATCGTCAATACGGCACCACAACTCGTCATCCGCACCCCCGCCGTTCCCGATTCCGCGCCGGAACTGCTCGCCGCTCAGGCCCGCCATATTCCCATCGTCTCCCGCGGCGAAGTCCTCGCCGCCTTTAGCGATCTCTTTTCTCTTGTCGCCGTTTGCGGTTCTCACGGAAAAACGACGACATCCGCATTTCTCGCGACCATCCTTCGCAATTCCCTCCAAAATGCCGCATGGTGCATCGGCGGTCTTTCTCCTGCCCTCGGTACCCTCTCCCATCTTCCCGATTCCGCTCTTCCGCTCCTGCGTCAACCGCGTTGCCCTTTTGCGAAAAACAATGACGCCAAACGCCCCATTCTTGTTGCCGAGGCCGATGAGTCCGATGGAACGCTCGCGGAATACCGCCCTTGCCTGACCGTTCTGACCAACGTCGATCTCGATCATGTCGATCGCTTCCCCAATGCCGAAGCGTTCGAAAATGTCTTTCGCTCGTGTATCCGGCGAACACGAGGTCCGCTCGTCTTTTGCGCAGACCATCCGCGCACCACCGCCATCGCAACCCAATTGCGCCCCAATGACGCCCGCTCGTTCGGATTCTCTCAACAGGCCCAATACCGGATTTTCGCCGTTTCCTTGCGCGACGACGCTTCCACCTACTCGATCGCTCTCCCCGATGGCACCGCCCTTACGGCAACGCTTCCCGTACCCGGAAAACACAACGTCCTCAACGCCGCAGCCGCAATCGCGGCTGCCGCCGAGTTCGGCATTCCACCGGAAACCTCCGCTCGAATCCTCTCCCGCACGGCCTGCCTGCCTAATCGCCGATTCCAAATCATCGGAAGGTCGCAAGGTTTTCGCGTCATTAGCGACTATGCGCATCACCCCGACGAAATTCGTGCGCTGCTTGAAACGGCTCGCACACTTCCGCACAAGCGCATTGTCGGTATCTTCCAGCCCCATCGTCCCTCGCGCACACGCACGTTCCGCGCCGCTTTCCCGGACGCTTTCAAAGGCCTCGATGAACTGATTCTTTGTCCCGTCTTTTCCGCTTCCGAACCGGATATACCCGGTGGTTCGACCGAAGACCTATATGCCGAATTTCGAGCCCGCAAGGATATCGCCCTCCATGTGCGCCTTGCCCTCTCCCTTCACGACGCCGTCTGCGCAGTGCGAAACATGCTCGCCAACGGCGATCTGATTCTCATCATCGGCGCCGGCGACGTGGATTCCATTGCTCCGGAAATCGCCGCATTGCCGCTACCCGAAAAGCAATCCGCCGCCGCAAAAGTGCTGTCCGCATACGGAACGCCCGCACCGGTTCCGTTCTTTTCCGAGGTCGAGGACGAAACAGAGCTCCTCAAACTCGCCCGCGCCGCTTCCAGCCAGGGGCTTCCCCTTTTGCCCGTCGGATGCGCAACCAATCTGCTGGTCGCCGATTCCGGTTGCAATCTGCCCCTCGTCCGGTTGGCCCGCTCCGAATTCTTCTCCTTTATCATCCCTCATCACCTCCCGGAAACAGATTCCGTTTCCCTCGATGTCGGCGCCGCAACTCCAGGCGCATCCCTGCTCGAATATTGCCAATCTTTCGGACTGGCCGGACTTGAATTCATGGCCTCGATCCCCGGTTGCATCGGCGGATGGCTTGCCATGAACGCCGGAACGCGCACAGGCTCTTTCTGCGATGTCGTTACAGACGTGCGTGCTCTCGATGCCGATCTCGTCTTCCGCCGTACGCCAATCGCAACGCTTGCACCCGTCTACCGTCACACCCCCGGCCTGGCCTCCCGGATCGCCGTCTCCTGCCGGATTCGCCTCCGCAAGTCCACTCCGGATGCCGTCCGCGCCGCCATCGCCGCCGCAAAAACAAAACGATTTGATTTCAGCGGACTTCGAACCTGCGGCTCGGTCTTCAAAAACCCGCCCGGTCAATTTGCCGGAAAACTCATCGAGGAGGCCGGCCTCAAGGGATTCCGCGTCGGTGGCGCTTTCGTCTCTCCCCGCCATGCCAATATCATCGCCACAGATTCTACCGCCACCGCTTCCGATATTCTGGCCCTTGTGCACCTTATCCAAAAAAATGTCCGGGTACATGCGGGTGTCGAGCTGAACCCCGAAATCCGTATTCTTCATGGAGACCAATTGCCGTCATGAAACATTCGAAAGAAAACGAATCCCGTCAAGACGCTCCCTCTCGTCTCGCCACCATCCGGACATTCTGCACCCGAATTCCGGAAATCCTGTCCAATGCCGTGAAAACCGCAAAGGCACGGGTTCCGTCCATTTGGGATGCGAATCCCGACAAACTCCCCACCGGGCAACGGATTCTGATCAAGTTTTTACGTATGGTCGCTCTGACCGTTCGCGATTTCTTGAGAAATGATTGCACGCTGCATGCTTCGCGCCTCTCCTATCTGACGGTTCTTTCCCTCGTCCCGCTGATTGCCCTGGCTCTCTTTTTCATGAAAACAATCATGAACGAAGACGAACTCTGCTGGCGCGCAAAGAAAACCGTGCACGAAATCATTGCCAGCGATTTTGGCTTGAGTGTCCTCGCGGACGATTCCGACCAATACCCCGAACTCGAAGTCGACTCGTTCGAGGAGGCAAACGCCATCCTCCTGCTCCGGAAACAAGAAGCTCTTGAACAAAATTTCCAATCCGCTCCTCTTTCTGTGCCCGGAAAGCCGTCCGCCGGCGAAACGCCTGAACCGACCCTAAATGAAGCGAAAATCCTCAATCTGATCGACACCAACTTCAAAAATATCGCAGGATTGAATTTCAACGCGCTCGGCAGTCTCGGTTTTCTCCTGCTGCTCTGGACCGCCATCACCGTTCTTTCCGATATCGAGCGCTCCTTCAACCATCTTTGGGGCGTCCGCGAAACCCGGCCCCTTCTCCGCAAATTCACCGACTATCTCTCGGCAATCATTCTCATCCCCTTCCTCGCGACGGCTGCAACGACCATCCCGATAATGGCGACAATCCAGCAGCACATGGATCGTTCCCAGCTTTTTTCCAGTTCCGTAAAGCCATTCCTCCAAACCGGCCTCTTCCGGACCTTCTTCGTTGTCTTCTTCCTGACGCTTGCCTTTACGTTCCTCCTTCGCGCCACACCCAATACCCGCGTCCGTGCCCTTCCCGGCTTTGTCGGAGGATTCTTCAGTGCCATCGGCATCCTGGTATGGGTTAAACTTTGCATTCTTCTCCAAATTGGCGTTGCCCGACAAAGCGCCCTCTTCGGCTCCTTCGCCACTCTCCCGATTCTGCTCATCTGGATCTACGTCTCTTGGTGCATCGTCTTGGCATCCGCTCAACTCACGGTTTCCATTCAAAATGCCTCGACACATCCCGGACCCGCAACGAATACCCCCGCCTCCATGAATGCCCGCATGCGTCTGGCGTCCGATCTTCTTCATGTTCTTGCCGCCAACCTTTCCTCCGGCGGGAACGGAATTCTGGACGTCGATGCATACGCCGCCTCCCATACGCTTCCCGCGCGCTTTCTTGCCGAGGTCGTCTCTCTTCTGGAACGTATCAAGGTGATTGCCCCCATCGCCGACCGGCCGAACTGCTATTCCGCTCTCGTCGACTTTCACACCTTTACCGCCGCCGATCTCCTTCGCGCCATCATGGCCGATGGCGCTTCCGCCTCCGATTTCGGCGTGCAATCCATGCCCCTCCCGCCATCCGCTTCGACATTCCTTCCGCAATAGCCGCCCCATCTTCTCCCATGCCGCCTCCACAGCTTCTTTCTTCATCGGGAATGCCTCTTCTTCCCTTTGCCGAACGGGATCCGCTTGTCGCGGATTTTCTCGGAAAGCTGCGCAACACCCGCGAAGCATCACCCAATACCGCTTTCGCCTATTCCCGCGATCTCGGCCAATTCGCCGAATTTGCCTGGGGCGCATCCGCCTCCACGCCCTTTCCGTGGTCTTCCGTAAATCGCCCCCTGCTCCGCGCTTTTCTGGTGGCTCTCGCCGAATCCGGCTGCGCACCGCGCTCGATTCAGCGAAAACGCTCCGCCCTTCGCTCTTTCTTTTCTCACCTCGTCCGGACCGGCGTCCTCGCCGATAATCCCGCCGATTTCCTCCGTGCGCCGCGAACCCCGCACGATCTTCCCGATGTCCTTTCCGCCAATGACGTGCTCCGCCTGCTCGATACGGCAAAGGATGCCATTCAAACCGCTTCGGCCGTCATTCGCTCCACTCCCGCAAACCGGTTGACTTCCGCTCGGCAGGCGCTCTATATCGCCCAACGAAATTACACCGCGCTCGAATTTCTCTACGGAACCGGTGCCCGTATCTCCGAGGCCGCTTCCCTCTCTCTTTCCAATCTGCAGCTTTCCCAGGACGCAGTCCTTCTATTCGGGAAAGGACGGAAACAGCGACTGGTTCCCCTTACGCCGCCCGCTATCGCCGCTCTCCAAAATCTGCTCGCCGCCTCCCGCGAGCTTTTCGGTGAACGCGCTTCCTCCCCGGATGCTCCCGTCTTTCTCAATCGCCGCGGTCAACGCATCACCTCGCGCCTCCTGGAACGCGTCTTCGCGGATGCCCTCCTCGCCGCCTCACTCCCCCCAAACTTCTCCCCGCACGCCCTTCGGCATTCCTATGCGACCCATCTGCTCGACGCCGGCGCCGATCTCCGCATCGTCCAGGAACTGCTCGGGCACGCCTCCCTTTCCACAACCCAAATCTATACGCATGTCTCCGCCGAACGCCTTCGCGATGTGTACCGCCACGCGTTCCCGCGTGCCTGATCCCCAATCGCTTTTTTCACCATGAAAATCCTGCTCCAACGCGTCGATCGCGCATCCGTCACCATCAACGGCATGCAAACGGCTTCCATCCAATCCGGCTATCTCGCCCTCGTCGGTTGCCGTGAGGGCGATTTGCCGGAAGACGCCGACCGTCTTGCCGCACGTTCCGCTTCTTTGCGCGTTTTCGAAGACGCCGAAGGCCGCATGAACCGCTCAATCGCCGACATCGGCGGATCCATCCTCGCCGTCTCGCAATTTACCCTCTACGCAGATACCCGAAAGGGAAATCGCCCTTCTTTTGTCCAGGCCGGAGACCCCCAAAAGGCACGCGTTCTATACGAACGGTATGTCGCCAATCTTCGTTCCCTGCTCGGGCCCGATCGCATACAGACCGGGTCCTTCGGCGCCGACATGTCCGTCGCTCTCGTCAATAACGGTCCTTGTACAATCGAACTGCTCAGCGAATCCGCAACCTCTCCAACGCAATCGCCCAAGCCCAAAATCCCCGCCCCCCGCCTCGTCTTCCGTCCCGTCGTATCCAATGCCGATATCGCTCTCGTCCAATCGCTCGTGGCAGAAATCTGGCCCGTATGCTACGGCGATATCCTCGAACGGGGACAAATCGATTCCATGCTCGGATGGATGTACGCCCCCGAAACAATTCGCAAGGAATCCGCCGCCGGAACCGCCTATTTCCTTCTCTACGCCGACGATACGCCCGCCGGTGTCTGTTCCTTCGATCTAGCACCCGACAAGGAAGGCGGAATCGAACTGCATAAAATCTACACGCTCCCCCAATACTGGAGCCGCGGTCTCGGAGCCCTCGTCCTTCGGGAAGTCTCCGACCGCGCAAAAGCCGCCGGGGCTTCCTTCGTCTATTTGCGCGTAAACAAAAACAATGTCCGCGCACAAAAGGCCTATACTGCCGCCGGATTCATTCGCAAAAAGGGCGTCTGCAGCCCGATTCAAGATGGATACGTCATGGACGATTTCATCTACCGGAAACAACTCTAAAACGCCGTTTCGCCAACATGCGCCGCTGTATTCTTCTCCTCCCGCTCTTGCTCTTGCCCGCCCTCTCCCCCGCAGGAAACAGCTTCGAGTTGCCATTGCCAACCAGCCAGGATTTTCTGCCCGCCGGAAAGCCGGCCGCCAGCGTGGAAAATCTTTCCGCCTCTTCCGCCCGTCTCCGGATTCACCTTCCCCCCAATACGTCCGTTTCCGCCGCCTCTCTCCAAGTCCATACCAACACCGACCCGCCTGTCAACCTCTCTTGCCGACTGGAACGCCCCGCCGCCGATGATTCGCTCACAGCCGGTTTTTCGCTCCTTGTGGAAGGGGATCTTCTCACCGCCCCGACGCTGATCCTCTCCTACCGGCGTTGCGCCGGAACCATCTGCTTCCCGCCTGAAGAAATCGACATCCCGCTTCCCGGGCGACTTCCGCAAAACGCCCCCGCCCCCGCCGATTCCACAATCGTAGAGCCGGAGTTGCAACTCGAAGCCTATGTCCCCGGACTCGAATCCTGCACCTATGTGCGCACCTTTGCAGGCGCAACCGATCCCGAAACCTTTCTTGCATTTCTTTCCGGCTCCCGGCCCGAAGATCCGCAAGCTTCGCAAACCTTTATCGATCGCGCCTTCGCTCGCGGAGGAATCCCGGTTCTGTTTCTTGCTCTTCTTGTCGCTGGTTTTCTGCTCAATTTCACCCCTTGCGTCCTGCCGCTCATCCCCGTCAATCTCGCCCTTCTCGGCGCGGGAATGACCCGACCAACCGGCCACCGCCAAAACGGATTCGTGCGAGGGTTCGCGTTCGGTCTCGGCATTACGATTGTCTACGGGGGACTCGGCCTTCTCTCCGCTCTGACAGGACAAGCCTTCGGTCACTTGCATTCTTCCATCCTTTTCCAAGCCTCCGTTGCGATCGTCTTTCTTTTGCTTGCCGCCGGAATGCTCGATTTGATCCGAATCGATTTTTCCGTAATGGGAAGGTCTCTGCGGCCACGCCGGCCCATTTCCTCCAAAGTAAATGGTGCCCCCGGGTTCTTTCAGGCCCTCGCAGCAGGTGCCGTATCCGCTCTCCTGAGCGGTGCTTGTGTCGCTCCCGTTCTCGTCTCCGCCCTCGTCCTTTCCGCTGATCTCGTCCGCCGCGGTCAATACGCAGGCGCAATCCTTCCCTTCTTGCTCGGAGCCGGAATGGCGTTGCCCTGGCCTTTCCTCGCAGGCGGTTTCGCCGTGCTCCCAAAACCGGGTGCGTGGATGGAGCGAATCCGGCACCTCTTCGCGATCGTCTTCATCTTGATGGCCGGGTTCTACGCCTATCAAGCCTATCGGCTCGCCTTGTCCGATGATCCGACAACCGGACTTCACCAACAAGACCCCAATGCCGCCGTCCTCCTTGGCAAGATTACCCAACGGAATATTCTCGTTTTCTATACCGCCGACTGGTGCGCCGCTTGCCGCGAGATGAAAAAAACAACGCTCCGGAATCCGCGCGTCATCCAAGCCATGGATGAATTCATCCTCCTTACGCTCGACTGTACCAAAATCGATGCTCCCGATGTGAAACGGAATCTCGAACTGGGGCATGCCATCGGCCTCCCCGCTTTTGCCGTCTTCCGCCCTCCCGCCCCTGCCGATTCCGGCACCACCGGTGAAAATGCCGTGTCTCCTTCCCAACCCTAGCAATACCATGCTTCGTCGCATTCAATCCTTTCTCGGCCCCGTCTGGTTCTCCACTCTGCTTCTGTTCGTGGCGAACCGGACCGCCGATTTCGTGAATGCCGTGACCGGAATCTGGCTGGTGCCGAAATTCATCCCGCCCGATCAGCTTGGGGCCGTCCTTCCACTTACGCAGGCCGCCGGTTTTCTCGCTCTCCCGCTCTATCTCGTTCTGACGCCCTATACAAAACTGCTGACGCTCCATGCCGAACGCGGCGAAGCCGGAAAAGCAAAGGCCCTTTTGCGCGATGCCGCCCTGCTCTCGCTGCTCGCATTCGCTTTCGTTCTCCTTCTTACCCTGGCACTCCTTCCGCGCATCTTTTCCGCTTTCCGAATCGAAAACGGCCGGCTCGCCATCGCAATCGTCCTTTCTGCCGTCCTGACTTCCCTCGCACCTGTATTTACCGAATCCCTCCGCGCCGCCAAAAATTTCTCTCTCGCCGCACTCTCCGATATCCTCGCCGCTCCTATCCGCTTCGCCGTCATGTGCGTGGCTCTCCCATTCCGCGGTCTTACCGGATACTTCGTTGGCCAGGCGACCGTGCCAGTCTTCAAATCCGCGATTGCACTCGTTGCTTTTTGGAAATCGCACCGGAATACGCCCGCAATCCCATACTGGAAGGAAGATCGCCCGGTTTTCTTCTTCTATGCCATTCCTTTGGCCGTCTTTCTCTTCCTGGATCAGACGCGCGGACTCTCGGAAATGATGCTGATGTCTCTTATCCATTCTTCCGAATCCGCCGCCTACTACCAAATGACGCGCTTTACCGAAATGGCGACCTATATCGGCACCACCATCACATTTGTTCTCTTCCCGTTCTTTACCGGGAACCACGCCGAAGGCAAGAACACTTCCGCCCTTCTTCGCCAATCCATGGCATTTACCGGCATCGCCGGAATTCTCGTCGCTTCCGCACTGGCCGTGCTCGGTCCTGTCCTTTTCCAAATCGTCCCATTCCTCCGTTCCTACAACGTCTCTTCCGCCGCCTTCTTCGCACTCACGCTCCTCGCCTCTCTTCGCGCCGTGACCGCATGCTTCACAACGCACGAAGTCGCCTGCGGTTCTTTTCGCTTCCTGCGCTACTACGCCATTCTTTCGATCGGTGAATCGATTCTGGCGTACGTGCTCGCACATGGCCCGCTTTCTCTTTCCGTTTTGCTCGGCCGCCAATGGCGTCTCTTCGATTTGCTTTTGTTTATGCTGCTGTTTGCCGGCGCAATACTCCTCGCGGTCTTGCTCGATCTTCTTCACCGTAAACCATCTTCTCCCGTTCTCCCATGACCCCTCTGTCCGTATCCGATATTCGAACGCTCGATAACGCCGCAATCGCTTCGGCTTGGACGCCCGGCACACCGCGGCAGGGCGATGAAATCATGCGGGTCGCAGCAACGCATCTCGCGGCTTTTGTCTCCCGCTTGGCCGCACGGTTTCCGTCGCCTCCCGTAATCGTCGCCGTGCGCGGACGGGGAAACAACGGCCAAGACGCCCAATTGGCCGCTGAACAACTGGAACGGCAAAACTTCGTTGTCTACGATGTCCCCGTTCCAAAGGACGATACCCCGACACCCCCTCCGCCTATCGAAAACTTCCCCGTTCCTTGCATCGTTCTGGATGCAATCCTGGGAATCGGATTCTCCGGCACGCCGCGTAAATGCGCCTCCGACTATATCCGGTTCGTCAATCGTCTCGGCGCTCGCCGGAATTCGCTCGTCATCGCTGTCGATATTCCGTCCGGACTTCAGGCCGACAATGGCGGTTTTTCCTCCTTGCAAGATGTCGTCCGGGCCGATTTTACGCTCACCATGGGCGCCCCCAAAAAGGCCTTTCTCTTTTCTTCCGCCCGCGCGCTCTGCGGATCGATTGCCCTTGCTCCTCTCCCCTATCCCGACGATTGCCCGACAACCGCCGACGCCTCCGGAACCGACATCTTTACCGAAACCGATTTCGAACGCATCTTCCCTCCCCGCCGCCCATACGATTCCCATAAGGGATCTTTCGGCTTTGTCGACCTGATCGTAGGTTCTTCAGACTACCCGGGTGCCGCCATCCTCTCTTCACTCGGTGCGCTTCGCGGCGGTGCGGGTCTCTGTGCCGCACATGTCTCCGCTTCCCTCGCGTCTTCTCTTGTCGCTTCGGCTCCGGAACTGATCGTGCGCCCCTACAACGCCCCGCATCTCGATGAAGCCGTGCTCCAATCCCTCCTTCCGCAACTGAAACGCGGACACATCCTCGCCATCGGAAGCGGATTGTCTCTTTCCGCCCATCCCGCTGTCCGATCCCTATTCCTCGGCAACCTGAAAGACGTTCTCTCTTCTCTTCGGGGTATTGTCGTCGATGCCGATGCGCTAAATGCTCTCGCACCGCTCCAGGCTCCGCTTCCGCCCCACTGTATCTTGACGCCTCACTCCGGCGAGGCCGCACGATTGCTCGGAACAGACCCGGAAGAAATCAATCGAAATCGCACAGCGGCCCTCACCGAACTTGTTCAACGCTCCGGCTGCGTCGTCATCCTCAAGGGCGCCGGAACGCTCGTCGGCGCCCCAAATCGTCGCCCGACTCTCATCCCCGCCGGAAATCCCGGCATGGCCAAGGGTGGTTCAGGCGACATTCTCTGCGGTCTCGTGGCCGCTTTTTTGGCTCAGGGGCTACTCCCCTACGAGGCCGCATGCGCCGGTGCCTTTTCCCATGCCCATGCCGCCGATCTCGCTTCAATCCGCCATTCGCACCAATCGCTGCTTCCTACGGACCTTTTGGCGGAACTTTGACCTTGTTCTTCCGGGCGTTCTTCTTTGAAACGCGGCTCTTCTCTTGCTCCAACGCCAAGGCCCGCCGCGATGCCGTTGCAACCGCGACCTTCTCCGGCTCCTCATAGCGCAGGTCTTCTCTCTCTGCATGAATCACACCGCCCGTAACTTCAAATACATGAAGAATCTGCCGGAAGTGCGTGAAAACATGAACAATCTCCCCTAGCCGGTGTAGCTGATTCTCTTCGCCGGTCTCGAGTCCAAGTTGCTTCCGCATCCGCTTCCAAGCGGAGGCGCCCCCCGTGACACCCGCCCGAACGGAAAGCATCGGCAGCTCCCAAAGTCCGCCCAACAACCCGTCCTCCGCACGTCTGGACAACAAAACCCGCCCCGTGCCATCATGCTTGCGGATGACAAAGGCCGCAAACCAACGCTCCGGCATCTCCTTGCGCACGCGCTTGCCGGGAAATCGCTCGGGCGTCCCGATTTCCGCGCCTTTGCAAAACTCCCGAATGGGACAACGTTCGCATTTCGGATTCTTCGGTAGGCAAATCGTTTCTCCCAACTCCATCATTCCTTCGTTGAAGTCACCCGGTGCCCCCGACGCTTCAATCGCGGGCTGTAGCCATTTTTCCAACTCCGGACGGACCGCAGCCGGAACACGCGCATCCTCTTTGGCCCTCAACCTCGACACGACTCGAATTACATTTCCGTCAACCACCGGACTCGCCTCGCCTTCACACAAACTCGCCAACGCGGAAGCCGTATACCCGCCGACTCCCGTTATGCGCTTCCACTCCTCCGATCGCTTCGGAAAGACACCCGCTTTACAAACTTCTTGGGCACCTTTGTGAAGATTCCTCGCTCTGCTGTAATACCCAAGCCCTTCCCAGAGTTTGAGAACGCGCTCCAAAGGCGCCTCCGCCAACGCTTGCACCGTCGGAAAGGCTTGCATAAAACGGGGAAAATACCCCAGCACCGTCTCGATCCTCGTCTGCTGAAGCATAATCTCGCTAACCCAAACCGAATAGGGATCGCGAACGCCCCGCCAAGGCAAATCTCTTCGATTTACCCGAAACCATTGCACAATCGCCTTGCCGAATTTCGTTCTCATGCCGTAAACTCTACCAACTTTTCCCCGTTTCGTCCTCTTTCGATTCTTCTCTCACCGAAAATCCTTCTCTTTCCCTTCCAATCCCATCACGACCCTTTCCGTTCCTCGCCGCCCTACCGCAACGGAACACGGGCGTATGGCGGCTCGTCACTCGCGCCGCAGGGTAATACGCGTGCGTGATAGGGCGGGAGGGACGAGCTTCCGCTCGTCCGAGGCGTAATGTGCACGGGCAAGATGGCGGGACGCCAAACCGCGCACCGCGCCATGTAGCGCGGCGGCGCGATGAGGACATCGCGCCCTACCACAACGGGATACGGGCGTGTGAGGACGCGATTCGCACGGGCGTGTGCGATGGGGCGGTATGGTCGGTAGGTGAATCGCATCACGATTCAGATGATTGACAGTTTTTTTCATAAAAGGGCGCGATGCTTGGCCGCCGGGCCTCCCGGCTCGCGCCGATGCGCCGCATGGCGCAGTGCAAGAATTGTCATTTCGCCGTTCCACACTCGTCGCCCCCGCCCCATCTCCGAGGCATATATACCGCAACTCGCTAGCACCGGACCTCATTCCCTCCACCATCCTCACCACCCGCCTCAAACGAAAAGCAGACCCCGGAGAATCCGGGGCCTGCGGTGATACGAGCGAACGCTCGCTTTGGAACGGATGAATCCGCCCAATTAGTAGATGAAGAGCATTTCGCGATACTTCGGCAACGGCCAGACGTCGTCATCGACTTCATGCTCCATCTGGTCGACAACCTTGCGAACCAGAGCCATTGCGTCAATGATCTTCGCAGAGTCGCCCTTCGCAAGCGCCTTTTCCAACTTCTCGCAATTCACGACAAGCTCGTCCAGACCATTGCCAAGGCGTTCGCAGACCTCCGTCAGCCCCTTGACACCGGCCTTGAGACCATCGGATGTGGCCTTGCTTAGGCAGTTGGCTGTCTTGGAGTACTGGTCGGTCAGAATCGGGATGATCATGCTCTTTGCAATTTCAAGCGCAATGCCGCCTTCGATCGCAATGCGTTTCGTGTACTCCTCCAACGCAATCTCGTAGCGGGAGCACATCTCCTCCTTGGTGAAGACACCATACTTTTCGACGAGTTTCTGGTTCTCCGGATCCAAAAGAGGCCGAATGCCTTCGGGCGTGTTGCAGAGGTTGGGCAACTTGCGCTTGGCCGCTTCCTCGAGCCATTCGGCCGAGTATCCGTTGCCATTGAAGATGACACGATCGTGCTTCTTCAAAATGTCACGCAACAACGCTTGCAAGGTCTCGTTGAATGCCTGTGCAGGAACGTCCTTGAGCTTTTCGGAAATGTAATCGAACGATTCCGACACAATCGTGTTGAGGAACATGCCGGCCGCTGCGCAGCAATGAGAAGAACCCGGCGCACGGAACTCGAACTTGTTGCCCGTGAAGGCAAAGGGCGAGGTGCGGTTGCGATCCGTCGCATCCCGCGGCAAATCCGGCAAGGTATCGACGCCAATGCGAAGCGTCGTCGGACGGCGGGACTTTCCGATGGTGCCGGTCTTGAGCTGATCGATGACTTCAGCCAGCTGATCGCCCAGGAAGATCGAAATGATGGAAGGCGGCGCCTCGTTCGCTCCCAAACGGTGGTCGTTGCCGGCTCCCGTCGTCGTCGTGCGCAGCAAATCCGCATGCAAATCAATGGCACGGATAATCGCGCAAAGCACCGTCAGAAAGATCATGTTCTGCTCGGGATCCTTGCCCGGATCCAACAGATTGCGCTTGCCGTACTGAATCGACCAGTTGTTGTGCTTGCCCGAACCGTTCACGCCGGCAAAGGGCTTCTCGTGCAAGAGGCAGACCAAACCATTGCGCTCCGCCGTCTGGCGCAATACTTCCATGACCAACATGTTGTGGTCGACCGAAAGGTTCAGCTCTTCGAAAACCGGAGCCAATTCGAACTGCGCGGGCGCAACTTCATTGTGGCGCGTCTTGGCGGGAATGCCCAACCGCCACAACTCGTGCTCGACTTCCGTCATGAACTTGATGATGCGAGGACGAATCGCGCCAAAATAGTGGTCTTCCAACTGTTGGTGCTTGGGTGGCGGTGCGCCAAAGAGCGTGCGCCCCGTCTGGACGAGATCAGGACGGTTCAAATAGAAATGCTTGTCAATCAAAAAGTACTCTTGCTCCGGTCCAAGCGTGATGCGACAGGTGTCTTCTGGTTGTCCAAAGACTTTCATCAGCCGCCCTACAGCCCCCTTAAGGGCCTGCAACGAACGCAAGAGCGGTGTCTTGCGGTCAAGCGCTTCACCCGTGTACGAACAGAACGCCGTCGGGATGCAGAGCGTCGCTCCATTGGCATGACGCTTGATGAACGCCGGCGAAGTCGGATCCCAAGCCGTGTACCCGCGCGCTTCAAAGGTCGAGCGGATGCCGCCGGACGGGAACGAGGACGCATCCGGTTCACCCATGACAAGATTCTTGCCGGAGAAGCCAAGAAGAGCCTTGTCGTGCGGAGCCGGATCGAGAAAGGCATCGTGCTTTTCGGCCGTGCCTCCCGTGAGCGGCATGAACCAGTGCGTGTAATGCGTCGCGCCACGATCGAGCGCCCACTCCTTCATCCCATGGGCAACCGTGCCCGCAATCTGAGGATCAAGAGGCGCTCCGGAACGAACCGTCGCCAAGAGCTTCTCGGCAACATCCTTCGGAAGATACTTGCGGATGGCCGTCTCATTGAAGACATCAATGCCGAAATCATCAATGCTGACGGGCGTGGCGGCAGCGGGTGCTTCAACAGGGCGATCCGCGACGGATTTGATAGCTTGAATACGTTTGCAGTTACTCATGGTAGTAGGTGGCGTCTCATTGGGAGTCCGCCATTTTCCAATTGTTAGCAAAAGTCATGCCAAACGGAAAACTTGAGAAAAATACCGAAAAATCCAACGAAATCCACCTCTTTTTGCGATTTGTAGGACAAAACGACTGAAAACAATTCCGAAATAAACGCATCGGTTTTACAAAATTGTAATCA
>JBJEVW010000094.1:0-4044 GCA_051884735.1 Kiritimatiellia bacterium
CTTTACACACGCGCATCACCCGTCCGTCCGCAAAGTCCGCAAAGTCGCGCGACACGCGGGAGGGACGAGCTTCTGCTCGTCCGCAGCATGCCACCGCACACGGACATAGACGCCAATGAGCCGGCGCGCCAGCTCCGGCCTCCACTCGTTTCGAACTTATATCAGCTGGACGAAAATGCCGTTGAAAAAAGGGCGAGGAAAAGTCATATTTCCGAAAAGTGGTGAATCTCTTGGCGAAGACGATTTTCCGCAGTGGCGATTTCTTCCCCGAAGGATTTCATATTTTCGGTGGATTGCGGAATGGCAAGACGGAACAGTGCGAGTTCGCCCCCCGTTCCAGCCAGTATCCGCCTTGTCGATTTGTAATCTTCGCATTCCTTTGCGGGAACAATAAAGCCTCCCTTGCTCAACCCGAGAATGTGCAGATAGGATATGAGTTGATAAGTATCCGGGCGATGGTTGTCAACCCCGTCCTTTCCTTTGTATTTTGCATCCAGGACACATTTTTCGCTATAGAAATCCGGGTAGCAGTATCCACTCTTAGGATTTTCAAAAATGAATTTTCTGCCAATACCCGTCTTATTCTCCGGATGCTCAAACCGCGTGAGTACAATCGACAGATATTCCTCCCATAGCCACGCGCCATCGAAAAGTACGCCGTGAATCGCGTCGTCCGTGTTTCCGTATTTCAGCGTATCGTGGCGAAGAATCCGCAGACACAGCTTGCGCAGCGGCTCGTATCCGGAAAAATACGGATGCCGGAGCGGACGCAGGTTTTGCCCAATGACGCGTTCCCGCTCGCGCCGCGCATAGCCCGGCGTCGCCGCGACCACATCGCGCACGGCGGCGGCGGTCTCGTCGTCGAAATACACGAGCGCGTCGAACGCGCGTTCGCCGCGCAGATGCTCGATCGTGTGGCGCACGAGTTGCATGAGCGCGTTGTCCGCCGTGTGTTCGCGCGTGCGGCAGGCGACCTTGCCCGTGAACGGCATGTTGAGCCGGACGTGCCGCGCCGCGTCGAGCGCACCGCGCAGAACGGCATCGTTGCGTTCCCGCGTCCGGTATTCCTTGTAGAGACCTTGCCGGAGCGCCTTTTTCAGAAAATGCGGAAACACGAGCGCGAGCAGATCGAGCGCGGGATCGCACGACGTCCCGAACTGCCAGTCGAAGAGGCTGAAGGAGAAAACGCGGCCGAGCAGGTAGTGCAGAAAAAAGTCCTGGCCGTCGGCGTTCTCGAAGCGCGAGGCGATTTCGAGCCGCACCGAACCGATGCCGACGAAGCCCATCACGTTCCCGACGACGATCGTTTTCCCGCCGTTTTCGAGATGGAAGACCTCGTTCTCGTCGAGCTTGTCTTCGTTTTTCTTGAAGCTCTGCGGGAACACGAGCAGCCCGGGATTTTCTTCGGCGATGTCGCCGATTTTCCTGCCGGAAAACGGTTCAAGCTCCCGCCGCGCGAGCTCGGATTCTTCGTCCGAAAGCTCGCGTCCGCTGTTGTCCTTAAGCCTCATTCGCGAGATTATAGGCGTTTTCAAGATCGTCCAGAATTGCGTTGCGTTCGGGATTCCCGCGTAGATATTCGCGCAGCGTTCCCGCGATGTGATGTTTCCAAAGTCCGCCGAAATCGCCGTTTTCGTCCTTGAGCGGCAGGAAACACGCGGGGCCGATCGCGTAGTCTCTGCCGAGCCCGTGCACCTTCGCGATCGCGTCGTTGAGCGCGTTCATGCGCGCGAGCGCGACGTCTTTGGATTCGGGGAAGTTCGCGTCGAACATCGCCGCGGCGTTCGCCTCCGGCGTGATTTCTTCCCAGGCGAAACGCCGACGCATCGCGAAATCCATGCTTTCGACGCTGCGGTCGATGTCGTTCATCGTGCCGATGATGTACACGTTTTCGGGCACAAAAAAACCTTTGCCGAAAACGTCGCCCTCTTCCACGAGATTTTGATACTGGGTTTGCACGCGTCCATTCTCGCCGCGGTAGCCCGGCTCGATCGCGCCGAAGAGCTCGCCGAAAATCTTCCCGAGCTCCCCGCGATTGATTTCGTCGATGATGAAGACGAACGGCCGCGCCTTGCCCGCTGGAGCGTTTAAGGGCAAATACTTTTCCACGATTTTCCGCACGTCATCAAGCGAGAGCGACATGCGGTAGACCGTTGAAAGCGTCATTTGTTTTCCGCCGTTGAACTCGACAATGTTTTCACGAATATTTTTTACGATCCATTTTACGGTTCGATAGCGCCGATAGCCGCTCACGGTTTCTCGGTATTCATAATCGCCCGTGACGATGCCGACGGCGTCAATCTCTTTCGCAGACCAGCACGATAATACGATGTCTCCGATTTTCATTTTGTTTTGAAATGCAGGCAAAATCGATTTCCCCGTCGGATTAAGGTAGAAATTGTCGAATTCGTCGAAGTTCTCGACATTTCCATAATCGTCCCATCCGATGCGAATCCAGCCGTTTTTGAGACAATCCGTACGGGTCGGATTCTCTCCGGCACTTTCGAGCGAAACTTTCCACACGCTGGGGTTGTCATTCAGCCCGTCGAAGACGTTCGCTCGGGCAACTGTCTGCGCGAGCCAGGCTTTGCGACAGAACTCCTTGAACACGCCGTCGCGGCGCTCGAAACCGATGTTCCCGTTCTCGTCCTTCTGCGGGCGCAAACCTTCGACGAAATCCGTGTAATCGTAGGACGGATGAAACTGCACTTTCCGGATTTCCGCGTCTGTGCACCCCATCGCCTTGGCGATCTCATTCGCGAGAAAGGTCTTTCCCGTTCCCGGCGCTCCCGTGAAAATCAGATTCATTTTGCGCTTCAGCAGTTCGACGTATTTGCCGACCGCTCCCGCAGGTTCCGCATTCGTGTTCGTTTTCATAAGTCCAAGCTCTTCAATCGCCGCGACATCCTTTTCGTGAGCCCCTTCCTTTTTTGCTGTATGCCACGCCTTGGCTGAAATCTCCACGAAAGATTGCTCTTTTATTTCGCCTGATACCATTTTCGTTTTCAACAAATCGAGAAATTCGGCATATTTCGAGAACGTCATATCCGCCCTCTTAGGGACTTCAATCTCATACTGTTCTTTGAGGAAAGCTCTCGTCTTATTGTCGAGCGGCAGGAACTTCTCGGGCGCGCACCAGAACATCGGCATCGTCAGCATCGCGGGGCCGATTCCGCTCCGGTTCAAGATTTTCGAGAATCGCGCCGCGTAGACGTTCCCGCGCATCATCGACGCAAAGAATGCCCAGATTTCATCGCAGCTCTCGCGAGTGATTGCATCGCTTTCCCATCGCATATAGAACGAATTCTGATTGTTCAGAATCGGAATGCCGTCGAAATCGGACGGGAGCGCGGCATCGAGCTTGAAAAATATTTTGAGTTCCTTGAGCACGGAGAGTCGTTTCGCGTGCGAAATACCCCGATTGAAGATGCCGAAGAACGAAAACGGATCAATGTCCGCGAAGCGCGAACCGTCTTGCATGCGCAAATAGTTTGTCAATGGCGCGATTGTCGGGTTTTCATAAATCAGTTTGACGAGCGGTGCGCGACCGGTTCGGAAGGCGAGCAATTTCCGCGCAAGTGCGCAATAAAACGAAATCCAAGTATATCTTTCGTTGGACGTGACCATAAACGACCGCCATTTTCAATTTTATTTTTCAGGAAAGTCAATTCCATTTCTAGCGAACAACGTAACCAATTTTGCGGTGTAGAGGCTAGAAAACTTCTTACTGGGAAAGCGCAAGAATGGATCCTATCTCTCATGGAATGCTCCGTCCCGGATTGACATTTATCAAATTCATGTGGATATTACCATAAAATATCTTTAGTATCAATCATAATTTCTCCCTCACCCTTATCCCGGAAAAATCCGGGATAAATGATCCCAGATTATCACTTTCGCCTGAAAATACTAGCGAAAAAAGATTTTCGCTAGACAAAAAGAAAAGGAGAGACTTTTTTTTTCCGGATTCCACCATAATGGTGGCGCGAGCCGGGAGGCCCGGCGGCCAAGCACAGATCCATTGCGCACACGCCCGTGTCCCGT
>JBJEVW010000095.1:0-16674 GCA_051884735.1 Kiritimatiellia bacterium
CCCTTGGGAGGTTCAGGGGGCAGGGGGATGGCCGGAAACGGAGATGCGCCCGGCGCGATGGGGAGGGTGGACGCCAAGGGTGTTTTTTGGTAGATTAGGCGAACCGGAAATGACGGAAGACGACCGTCGGAAGAAATCCATTTCAGAGGGAAAAATGCCATGAACAAGAGAAACTGCTTTTTGTCGTTGGTTCTCGGTTTTGCATTGACGGGATATGCGTATTCGGAAGAAGCGAAAACGGAAAAGCCCGAAACGGCGAGCTTCGAGCGTGCGGAGAACGGGATCCGGATTAAGGGTGCGGCGCTTGGAGAATGGACGCAGGATTATGATGCGGCATTGGCGTTGGCCAAGGCGGAGAAGAAGCCTATTTTGTTGAATTTTACGGGCAGCGACTGGTGCTATTGGTGCAAGTTGATGGACAAAGACGTCTTTTCCAAGCCGGAGTGGAAGGATTGGGCGGCGAAGCGTCTCGTCTGCATCTGGGTGGATTTTCCATCGAACAAGGCGCTGGTTCCGGATCCCTTCCGCCAACGCAACGATCGCCTTTCCCAACGGTATGGAGTGAAAGGTTATCCGACGTACATCTTGATTCATGCGGATGACGAGGAAGCTTTTTGGCAAGGCGGAGCAAAAAGGAATCCGACACCGGAATGGTTCCGGGAAGAGATTTCCAAAGCGCTTTTGGGCGTCCTTTCGAAGGAAGAGGTAGAACAGGCTCTTGGTCCGGCGGGCGCGAAGGTGTTTTTCGAGAAGCAAACGCAGATCGAAGAAATCCAGAAGCAACTCAAAGCGTTGGAGGAATCCTTTTCGCAATGGGCAAAGCCCCATCGGGAGAAGTTTCAAACGTTGCTGCAAGAGCTGAAGACTGCGGAGGCTTCGGATCGGAAAGAAGACGTAAAAGAACTCCAGAAGCAATTGGACAGCACCGCACGGAATCTCAATAAGCTGGTTTCGGAAAAAGGAGCCGAAATCGAGAAACAGGCAAAACCGCTGATGGAGGAGATCGAAAAGCGGAGCGAGGAGCTGTTGAAGCTTTCGAAGAAATTGTTTCAAGACTAGCGATTGAACCATGAGCAAGAAGACGGAAGCCAAAAAGATTCTGGAAGAACTCCATACTTATTTGGATATTGAGATTCAGCAAGGGCGGCGCATGGTCTCGTTGGATCCTGCGACGGTGCAAACCTTTTTGACGCGCAAAACGGTTTCTTTGGCGAATCCGGCTCCGGCGCCTGCCAAGCGGGCTACCTCCGCGAAGGCGGCGACGCCGGTTCCGGTTGCGGCGGTTGTCGCCGAAGCGGCGCCGGCGCCGGCGGTCCGGGCGTCCGGTTCGCCTGTCGAGCAAGCGGAGCGGGCCGTTTCGGGGCGTGCCGCCAGTGCGCAGAGTCTGGAAGAGATTGCGGCGGCCGTCTGTTCTTGCGGGGCGTGCCATTTGGCGCAAACGCGCCAAAAGGCGGTTCCCGGCATCGGCAACGGAGCGTCGCCGGATATCTTGTTCATTGGAGAAGCGCCGGGGGCGGATGAAGACAAACAAGGCGAGCCGTTTGTCGGTCGGGCCGGGCAGCTCCTTACCAAGATGATTGCCGCCATGGGGTATACGCGCGAGCAGGTTTTCATTGCCAACATCATCAAATGCCGTCCGCCGGAGAACCGGACGCCGACAACGGATGAAATGACGGTATGCCTCCCGTATCTGAAAAAGCAGATTTCGCTGATTCGGCCGAAAACGATCATTGCGCTTGGCGCGACTGCCTGCAAAGGGTTGTTGGGACCGGGAATCACGATTTCTTCGGTTCGCGGCATTTGGCAGCAGTTTGACCGCATTCCACTGATGCCGACCTTCCATCCGGCGTATTTGCTGCGCGTCCCCTCTGCCAAAGCGGCGGCTTGGGAAGACTTGAAGAAAGTATTGTCGAAATTAGGCCGTCCCGTACCCGGACAGGCCAAAAAGTAAGTCTTGGACATTCCATTTCTCCATTTTTTTGATATTGATATGAACGAAGTCGTCGATCCCGTCGTCCTTCCGCCGCAACCGCAGCCGCAGTTTCAGAACCGAATCTGGAGCCATGTCGGGCTTGGGTGTCTTGGTTGCGGGTGTTTTTCCGTATTGGCCGGACTTGGCTTCCTGATTGTCTTGTTTATCGCGTTCATCGGGCATTTGGAAGAAGCGATGGAAAAGGCGAGCAACCCGGAGGAAGGGTTGCCGGATCTCGAGCCGGCGAAGATGTTGAATCTGGACTTGCCGGCCGAAACGGAAGAGACGTCTTTGGTTCTGTACGTTCCCGTCAAAGGCACCATTATGGAATCGGCGGGAGAAAGTCTGTTCAACATGCCCATGAAGGGAGATTGCAGGACAGCGCTCCGGGACATCCGCATGGCGGTGCATGACGAGCGGATCCGCGGGCTGTTTCTGGAAATCGACAGTCCGGGAGGGGAAGTTACGCTGAGCGACATCATCTGGAAAGCGATTCAGGATTTCAAGGCGGCGGACGAAGACCGGTATGTGGTCGCGCTCTTCCAGTCGCAAGCGGCGTCCGGCGCCTATTACATTGCCACGGCGGCAGACTGCATTGTTGCGCATCCGACAACGCTCACGGGCTCGATTGGCGTCATTTTGGAATCGATCAACATCAAAGATCTCGCGGATCGTCTCGGCGTGAAGAGCGTGGCGATTACGTCTGGGGCGAACAAGACAATCCTGAGTCCGTTTGAGACCATGACGGAGGAGCAGAAGCGGATTCTCCAGCGGGTAGTCGACGCAGATTATTCGCGGTTTGTCTCGCTGGTTGCGAAGGGTCGTCATTTGCCGGAGGCAAAAGTGCGTGTGCTGGCGGACGGGCGTGTCTTCGGAGCAAAAGACGCCTTGTCGGAAGGGCTGGTGGACAAGCTGGGGTATTTCTCGGACGTGCGGAGCGAGTTTGTCCGCGCATTTGCCGGCGAGCCCGAGTTTGTCGAGTATACCCTGAACGGATCGTTTTGGCGGGCGCTGTTCGATCCGAATTATGTCGGAGCTTGTCTGCACAAGGCGATTCGGTTGGAATGCGAGTTTTCGCAGCGCAAGATTGGCGAGACGAGAAAAACGTTTTAGCGCAAGGTGAAAACCGGGACGTGTTTGCGGTTATTGGGCGATATTGGTTCCGGGCAACCTTTCATAGAAATAAAAGACGATGGACAAAAAGTTTCATGACATTGCCGTTCTATCGGGCGGCGGATCGAGCGAGCGGGAGATTTCCCTGTTGTCGGGGGCTGCCGTTGCCGGTGCATTGCAGGAAGCGGGGTATCGCGTGACGCCGGTCGAAGTATCCCGTGAAAACCGGTTTACGCTCCCGAAGGGGACGGAAGCGGTCTTCATCATGTTGCATGGAGCCTTTGGCGAAGACGGCGGCGTGCAGGGTATTTTGGACGGCATGGGCATTCCGTATACGGGATCTGGTGCAGCGTCCTCCCGCAACAGTTTCGACAAAGGGCTTTCGCGCACTGTATTTGCCGCGGCGGGCGTCTCGATCGCGGAGGGGTATCTGTTGCGCAAAGAAGAGATTTCCGGCGGTGTTCCGGCAGCGAAGCTGCCTTTTCCGGTTGTGGTCAAAGCGACCTGTCAGGGATCAAGTGTCGGCGTGTACATTGTGCGGACGCAGGAAGAATGGGAACAGGCGGCCAAGGACGTATTCCGGTATGGCGACGAAGCGGTTGTGGAAGCTTTCATTCCCGGCCGCGAGTGGAGCGTACCGGTAATCGAGGACGGAGTCGTTCTGCCGATGATGGAAATGACGCCATCGGCGGAGCGCGGCTGGTATGACTGGGATGCCAAGTACAAAGACGGCGCCGGAACGGTCTACCGGTTTCCCGGCGACAATCCGGAAGACGCCGAAACGGTGGCGCGGGCGGAGGCATTGGCGTTGAAGGCGTATCGTGCGCTCGGGGCGCGCGGGATGGGGCGGGTGGACATCCGCGTCAATCCGCAAGGGGAGCTGTTCGTGCTGGAGAACAACAGCATTCCCGGATGCACGTCGCACAGCATATTGCCGCAAGCGGGGCGCAAGGCGGGAATATCCTTTCCGGCGCTCTGCTCACGGATTTTGGAGACGGCGAGATGCGGCTAAGGAGCGGCATCTCCGTTACCCTGGCGACAGCCGGGATTGTGGTTTGCGCGCTCCTGCTGTGGCGGGGGTTGTGGCTCTATTTGTTTGTCCGCAATCCGCAGTACGAGATCAAGACATTGACGATCGAGACCGGTGTTGCCAAGACGGCGACGGAGATTTGCGAGCTAACCGGCCTGCGCGAGGGCGTCAATCTGTTTTCGTTTCATGCAGCGAAGTTGCGCGAGCAGATTTTGTTTGACACGCTCAACATATCCGAGGCGGAGATTTCGAAGAAATTGCCGGACAGCGTCCGGATTGTGGTACGCGACCGCGTACCCGTCTTGCGGCTTGGTCCGACCTCGACGGTTTTGGATCGCGATGGGCTTGTGTTTACGATGCTCTCGCAGGATGCGGACCGGTACCGGACGATTCCGATTGTCGAGGACGGCAGCACCCGCATCGAGTTCAAGACGGGGCGCAGGTTGCGTGGCGTCGCGGGGACGCCCACTTCCCAGGAAGGGCGCATCATGCGTGTGTTGGAGCTATTGAACATCATCGAAAAGACGCCGGACATCAAGCTCTCCGTTTTGTATATCGACATCAGCGATGACATTTATCTGTGCATGCAGGATGCGTCAAATTACGAAATCAAGCTGATTTGGGAAGAAATCGCGGATGAAGCGTCCCTGACGAAGGCGTTGCGGATGGTGTCGGATGTTTTGCGCGGACCGTATGTCCGCGGGCGTCGCAGTATATTGGTCCAGCTGGAACCGGAGCCGCATGTCACGTGCGGGGCGGGTTTCTAGCGGTGGAGAAACTTCTTATCGGGCGAGGGGAAATATGGCTTCTTCGATGATTGCCGTCGTAGAGATGGGTACGAGCCGGATGTTGGGCGCGACCGGCGAGTATTTGCAGGATGGGAGTGTCCGGTTGATTTCGCTTGTTTCGCAACCGTCCTCCGGGTTGCGCGGCGGTGTGATCATCGACAGGGACAATGCCGTCAAGAGCGTGCAAGAGCTTTTGTCCAAGCTTCAGGCGAAGACGAAAGAAACGTTGAATTCCAAAGTGGACATTGCAACGGTTTCGCTCCTTTGCACATGCGGAGAAATTTCGTGCGACACGTCTACCAAAAGCATGCCGATTGCCGCGGCCGACCATTACGTCACGGAAGAGGACTGCGAACGGTTGGTCAAGCAGTTGAATGAAGTGCCCGTACCGCTGGAGCGGCAGATGATTGCGAAAGTCCGCACGAATTGGTTTGTCGATTCGGTGCGGTGCGACAAGCCGGCCAATCTGAAAGGCAGCGAATTGATGTTGCAAGGGCTGATTGTCCATACCCTTTCGAGTCGGCTGAATCTGTTTCTGGACGTTTTGGAAGAAGCGAATGTCGAGACCGACTATGAACGGATTTACGTTCCGGCGATGACAGCGGCGCAGGTCGGGCTGGACAAAGAGCAACAGCGGATTGGCACGCTTCTGTTGGATTTAGGCGGCGATACGACCTCGTGGTGCGTTTTCCACAATGGCGGCATCATTTCCGTCGGGAGCATCCCAATTGGCGGCGACCATGTCACAAACGATTTGATGGCGGGCTTTTGCACGGGATCGACACTGTCTGCGGAGAATCTGAAACGGCTTCATGGAAATGCGGTTTTGGACGGCATCGATTCCAGGGCGCGTGTCAAGATTCCGACCGAGTTGGGCGGAGAAGCCCGCACGGCGAGTCTCCGTTCGATTGCGATGGTCGTCAATGCCCGCATGGAAGAGACGCTCGGCATTGTCCGGGAGCTTTTAGGGCAGCAAGTTCTCGATTGTCTGGGCGGCGGCATTGTGTTAAGCGGGAATGGTTCGCTTCTGAATGGGACGGAAAAGCTTGTGGAGCATGTTTTCGGGAAGCCGTGTTCGCTCATCCAATTGAAAACCGGATTTGCGGACATTGACCGGAATCCGACGGACACGGCGGCGGTATGGGGTGCACTTGTCCAGACGGCCCGGTATGAATTGCATTCGGATATGCAGAGAAAGGAGCGCGGGCTATTCAAGCGCCTGTACAGTTGGATGACGGATTTCTTCTTTGAACAGGGAGGAAACGAGAAATGAGTTTTGAAGGACCGATGATGCGCCTGTTCGGGTTAGGCGGCGCGGGCAGCAAGATTGCCGATTCGATTGCGGTTTCGACCGGGGGGCGTTTTTCGACGATTCTACTCGACACCGATCGGGCGGAATTGGAAGCGTTGACCCATGCGGAGAAAGTGTTGTTGGGGGAGACCCGGTTTCGCGGGTTGGGCTCGGGAGGCGATATGGAAGCCGTCCGCATGGAAGCCCGGGAAAGCCATGAAAAACTGGTCAGCCTGTTTGACGGGCTGTCGGTTGCCGTTTTTATCTTGGGGCTGGGCGGAGGAACGGGCGTCGGCCTCTTGCCGGAGCTACTCAAAATCGCTTACGAACACAACATCCGCACGCTTGTTTTCAGTGTCAAACCGTTTGCCTTTGAAGGGGCCGACATCCAGCGGGCGGCGGGCATTTCCGCGCAGCGCATTTCGAATTTGGGCGATGTCCGGTTTTTGCTGTCGAATGACGAGCTGGTCGGATCGACGGCCTTGGAGCGTCTGACCTTGCCGGAAGCCTTCCGGCGGGCGACGGAGACGCTTTCGGCGGCGGTTGCCTTGCTATGGCGGATGGTGCATCTGCCGGGGTATTTGAACCTTTCGTCTGCGGCGTTGCTGCAGATACTGACCGAAGCGCGCGGAACGGCCAAGTTGGCGTTGGCGCGGGCGTCCGGCGAAGGGCGCGAGGACGCGATTTTCTCGATTCTCGGCGCCAATCCGAATCTGGGGCTCAAAGATCGCACGGTCGACATCCATGCGGCGCTTGTCGGCATTTGCGGCGGACGCGATTTGCTGCTGTCCGAAATCGGCAACACGATGACATGCATTGGCGAGTATTTGCAGCCCGGCACGCCCGTAAAAGTATCGACGATTGTGGACGAAGCCCTGACGGGTTCCATGGAAGTCGTTCTGTTTCTCTTCCGCGAGTGGAATCCGGTTGTTGTGCAGGAGGCGAGCGCGGAGCCGTTTCCATCGCCCATGCCGGAGCCGGCGGAGAATCCGCCTTCGGTGCCGGTGTCCTTTACGGATCGGAGCTCGCCGGTCCGGATTACGGGCGGAGGGCGGAGCGACACGTCACGCGATTTTCTGTCCTCGACCGGAAAGAAGATCAAGGGTCGCTACAGCGAAACGAATCCAATCTATTACAAGACGGAGGCGTTGGACGAGCCGACTTGGCGGCGCAAGCGGCTCAACATCGACTTTCACTGATTTGCGGTTTTTCTCTTTGTGGCGGCTATTCGGTCGCGGAGTTCAGCATCTGTTCGCGAGCCAACTGAAGGATCCGTGCGGCATTTTTCGGCGGTTTTCCGATTGAGATGCCATGCAGGACTTCGGCGATAGCCTCGGCGGCCTCGCGGAATTTGTCGCCGCGTCCGGCGGCGGCGCGCAACGCCTCGGCGCGAAGGAGCCGGGCAGTCTGAGGCGCCCATTTTGCGGTTTCCGGTTCGAGCAGCAGTTCAAGCGGTTGCGGTGTATCGGCGAAGTCGGCAGGGACGCCGTATTTTCCGGGGAAAAGCTGGAGTGCGATGGCCGTCCGTTTTGCGTATTCGGGCGTTGTAACACCGAGGGAGAGGACATCGGCGGCGCGTCGTGCCATTCGCAGATCGAAAAGGCGATCGGCCTTTTGACGGTCGGTGGAGCCAATTGAGGTTTCCAGGAAGAGGTCGGCGGACCAAGGTTCGCCTTGACCGAGGCGGGTGCAGAGGGTACGAAAACGGGCCGGCACGTCCGGAAAGGAGAGCCAGAAGATGGCCAGTTCGGTTGTCAGCTCGGGGTTGGCGAGGGTGACTGCGGGGTTTTCGCCCACCAAGGAAGCAAGCGGTGGAAGGCGGCCTGCGAAATAGAGCGTCCGGACGGCATCGTAATCGGGCTGGCGGCCTTGCGGATCGAACGAGCGGGTCAGGCCGAGGGTAAACCAGGAGGCAGGCGGAGAGGAGCGTTTGGCGGGCGTCGCGTAGGAGAGCACCTTGAGGCGCACCAAGCCATCCACGAGGCGGTAGGAGAGTTCGTGCGGGGAGAGGCGCTCGCCCGGGTTTGTGATGGTCAGCGTCAACGTCGCGAGATTTTCGTGGCCGATGCGGTAGGGCGTCAGTTTTGTCGCGATATGGCTGGGAGAGCCGTTGGTGGCGGCGTCCGGGGAAGAGAGCCTGCCGTAGAGGCGGATCTTGAATTGCGGTCCGTGGAACGTGACGGCTTGGGAATCGGGGACCGTCTTGGCGGCGGGGGCGCGCAACGTCCGTTCCAGAACGGAGCGGACGTCTTCGGTGAAATTCAGCAGGACCGTTTTGTCGGGGTACGGGATGCAGTCGCCAGCGACGCAGATGGACTGGTCGGAGTTGGAGGTTTCCTCTTCCAGCCGGGCGAGTTTCCTGATTTCCGCGATTCGTTCCGGCGTCAACGGCACCATTTCTTGCGCGCGGCATTCCATCCGGCAACAGAAGAGCAGAAAGATCGCACCGGAAACACGAAACAAAGAGGCGTTCATGAGCGAAGAAATCGGGGAAAATCAACCATTTTTGCGTGATTCTGCACGAGCCGGCGGAACGGGGCGGATGGAATGGATGCCACCCATGATGAAGGCGCAGATTTCGCGCACGAACTGATCGACTTCGGCGGCGTCCGGCTTCGGGTTTTGGAAAATGATATGGGCGGAAGAGCGATTGAAGGAAAGAGACGTGAAGAGCGATTGGATGGCAAAGACGCAGCATCCGATTTGGTAGTTGGTCGCCTTTTCGCCGAGCATCCGGCGCAACCGGAAGGAAAGTTCATCGACATGCGGGGCGATGTGGCGCAGGAGGATTTCCTTTCCGAAGGGGGAAGGATCGGAAAATTCGTGCACGACGAGGCGGCGCAGAATGCCTTCCATGCCATCGCCGAAGATACTCGTTACGCACGTATGGACGTATTTGTAGATCCATTCGCGGTCTTCGGAAGAAGAGGAGGGCAGATGTGCCTTTTCCTGTTTTTCGGCCTGTTGCAGCGCGTGGTCCCAAACGGCCTTGTAGAGGGCGGCCTTTCCGCCGAAGTGGTAGTTGACGGCGGCCATGTTGGCGTTTGCATCGCGGCAGATATCTTGCGTACGTGTTGCGCGATAGCCCTTTTCCGAGAAGCGTTTGCAGGCGGCTTCCAGAAGGAGGTCTCTCGTATGGTGCCGTGTAGACTCTTGTTGCATGGTCGGATGGGGCGGGGACGGATTATGCAGCCATTAGAAAGTGGAGCAGCCCGTTTTCGCCGATGGCAAAATTGATTTTGTAGAAAACGGCGCAAAAAACGGCGAGGGAAAGAATCGCTTCTACAAGGCGAAGCCCTGTAATATCCGCCGGAGGCCGAAATAGGTAGTGATCCTTTTGGATGCGAAAGAAGCCGAGAACGACCGGCCAGAGGTTCAGCAGCGTGGCGAAGATCAGAATGCACCAGAGGGTGGTATTGCCCTGTTTGTTGAGCAGATAGATCACATAATCTTTCGTACCGGCCTCCTGCACCCAAGAAAAGACCAAGACGTAGAAGAATTCGGAAAGAACCAATGCAAGGCCGGGAATCCAGAAGGGAATGATATCATGCTTTTTGCAAAGAAAGATTTCAATTCCCCAGCAGACCAGAACGGCGAGAATGGAAGGAATGAAAATAAACTGCATCATGGGAAAAACGGAATGTTGCAAGAATCATACGGAAAAGCGCCCGACTAGTCGAGGATGGCGTCGATTTTCTTTTCCAGCTCCGGGTCTGTCGCAACCGGTGCGGCAGCCGGGGAATTGGTTGTGACGGTTTCTTCGACATGGAGCCCGGCTTGTCGGATCCGCCGATTGGCGGGAGCGTGTGGCTCTTCTGCGGGTGCGGGGGAATCATCCGTTTCGGTGGCAGCCGTTTTGGAGGCTTCAAAATCGCTGTAATGGATGAAAGGGGTATTTCCGGCTTCCTGTGCCTTGGTGCGCGCATCGCGAATCGGTTTGCTGGAGGGGGCTTCCAGCGTTGCCTCGTCGTTGGCTCCGGTGAGGTAACCGGTCAACGGATAGCGGGGCGGGGCGACCGTTTTTTTGGCCTCTTCGAGCGTTTGTTTTGCTTCCTTTTCGGAGAGTCTATCGGCGAGGCGCGAAGCCGAGTAGCGCGGGTCCCAGAGTCCGTCCGTATCGATGGACGTACGCACATTGCGGGCGTCGTCCTCCATTTGACCGGGCGTATCGATGACGCGCGGTGTCAGGAAAACGATGATTTCGGTACGGGTCTTTTCGTCGGACTCGCTCCGGAAGAGGCGGCCGAGCAGCGGGATATCGCCCAAGATGGGGATCCGGGTTGTCGTCTTGTTGATGGAGTTTTGGGCGAGACCGCCGAGGACGACCGTTTCGCCGGATTGCACGGCGACATCGGCGCCCATTTTGCGGGTGTTGAGCATCGGGTAGGAGGACCCGTTGATTTGCTGGTAGCCCTCGTTGGTCTGGATTTCCTGCTCGATGGTCAGGGTAATATAGCCCTTCTTGTTGATGCGGGGCGTCACCGTCAGCTTGATACCGATATCTTCGTTTTTGATGTTTTCGGACGTATAATCGGAGTTGGCGTAGTAAGTCGTGTCGCCCTTCCAGTAGATACGGTCGGTCGCCTCGAGGGTGGCCTCCTTGTTGTCCATGGTTGTGATGCGGGGCGAGGAGAGCAGGCGCGAGCGGGAATCCTCTTTGATGGCATGGAGGATGATATCCATGTTCAGGTCGAACAAAGTGAACCATGCGGAGATGCCGCCTTTGCCGCCGGAAGCGGCATTGAGGGCGTCGGCGGTCGTGAGGGATGTTGCGGGGAGTGGCACGCCGGTGCCACCGCCGCCGGCGGTCGCGAAAGCGAGCGAAGGCCCGTTTTTGCCGGTCCGGTCGAGCATTGCACGCTGCACCCAGTCCATTCCGGTTTCGTTTGAATTCCGGAATGAAACGGAGACGATTGCGGTTTCGATGACGACCTGGGAGAGTTGGATATCCATCTGTTCGACAATGCTCCGGATGGAGTTCATATCGGAAGCGGAAGCCATGATGATGAGGGCGTTTGTGCGCTCATCGGCGAGGATGGAAATGCTTTCGGAATCGAGCTGGCCGATTTTTGTGCGGGTTTCGCCGGAGACGATGTTGTTGCGACGGCCGGCGGGAGGCTCGGGGCGGGAATCTCCCTCGTCGGAGGATTTCCGGGTTGTGCTGTTGCGGACGTCATCCTCGGAGCTTTTCTTGTTGCTGATCAGGACGTTGAGCAGCGTAGCCATATCTTCGGCGACGGCGTGTTCAAGGCGCAGGACTTCGACGAGGAATTCGGGGGCGGTGGGGCGATCGAGTTCCTTGATGATCTTATCGAAGAAAATCATGTTTTCGGGTCGCGTCAGGATGATGAGCAGATTGGTGCGTTCATCGGCGATGATGGAGACCTTTCCGCGGATGATGCCCTTCTGGGCATCGTCGATGACGGAGCTAAGCGATTCGGTTGTCGGCGTGGAAGGTTGTGTTTCGTTGCGCGTATTGCGGTCGCGGACGGAGACGCCGGGCGGGAGGGGGCGGCGTTGGACGCCGGGAGGGCCCCACATGCGGTCTTGCGAAACCTCTTCCTTGCCGGACTTTTTGTTTTCGTCTGCCTTTGCCTCGGTGACGATTTCTTCGAGGCGTGCCTTGATATCGGCGGCTTTTGCGTAGGTGATTTGGCGGATATTGGGTTCTTCGCGCACGGGAACGGGGCGATCGATGTAGCGGATCAGTTCGACGACGCGCTCGACGTTGCGCGCGGTATCGGTCACCATGATCGAGTTTGTCCGTTCGACGGAGGTGATTTGGGAGCCTTGGCGGAGAAGGCCGTTGATAATGGTCTGCACCTCGGAGATATCGACGAATTTCAGTTCGATGACTTGGGAGATGTATTGACCCTTATCGGTAATTTCGGAGACTTCGCCCTGTTCGTCGGGGAAGAAGGTCTGGATGCCCTGGCGGGGGAGGTCGGGGGCGGAGATCACCTTGAGGAATTTGTCACCCTCTTCAAGGAGTGCGATTCCGTTGAGATTGAGCACCTGGCGGATGGCGAGCAGGTACTGTTCGTCGGTGAGCGGGTTGTCGGGCGTCGTCCGGAGGGTGATATTGATTTGCGGGACATTCGGCGCCTTGAGGATGGTGCGGCCGGTCCGAAGGGCGTATTCCATGATCACGAGATCGACCGAGGCGTCCTGGAAGTTGAGGGCGTTATCGGATTCGTCGTATGGGATGACGGGCAAAGAGCCCTTTCCGTTGGGTTGCGTAACGGGCTTTGCGGCGGGCTGCTTCACCTTTGTGGCGGAGGAGGTGGTTGTCGCCGGTGTCGCGGGGCGGCGGATTGCGCCCGGTGTCGGCGCGGCCGGCCGGACCGGTTGTTGCGCAAAGGCGGAAGAGACGGCGACCGTGAGCGAGAGAAGAAAAGAGAACCGTAAAGTCGATTTCATGATCCAGGCGGGGGCGACAGAAGAAAAAGGAAGGGGAATGAGAAGAGAATCCATCAAGGCGTTTCGCCGGGTCGGCTGGGAGGATCGTCCTCGTCCAGCATGAGCGATTGAATGCGTGCGGCTTCGGGGGAGAGGTCCAGAGGCTTGGGGGGCGAGGCGGATTTGTCCGGGTCGAAATCGGATTCGCCGGATTCATCGTCCGCTTCACCGGAAGGGGCGAGCGTCTCTTCGCCGGGGGCATCGGCTTCTGTCGAAGCGCCGACGGGCGGCTGGGCGGTTGCGTGATCGCTCCGCATATAAGCGCAGGAAAGGAGGAAGGAGCCTTTGAGGTAGCCTTGGCGGTTTTGGATGGGCGAAACGCGCAGTTCGCGCAGTTCAAGCATGACGCCACGCGTTTCCAGTTCAATCATGAACGAAACGAGAGAATCAAGCGTGCCTTCCCAGGAGCGCACTTCGATGGGGAGCTCGCAAACGCCGGCGACGACGGATTCGTCGCGGCGCGAGCGCTGCAAGATGCGGATGTTGTGCGCATTGGCGGCGCGGTCCATGATGGACATCCAGTGCGTCTGCACTTGGGCGTCGCGGGGGAAGACGTCCATTTTGTCGCGCACGTCGGCATAGCGCTGTTCCCAGAGGGGTTTGGCATCGATAAGGGCGTTTTGCATCCGAATGCGCTCTTCGAGGCGGCGGATTTGGCTCCGGTGCTGGTCGATGCGTTCGATTTGGGTTCGCATGCCCATTCCGAGGATACCGAACAGCAGCACGAAAACCGTGATCGCCAAAAGGGACTGATCGTGGCGCGAAAGATTCACTGCGCACCTCCCTTAGGCGTGGTGGCGGAATCGGCGGAATCGGCGAATTCAAGCCGCATGGTGAAGGTGGTTCGTTCGCCGTTTTTGGATTCCGTGGGCCCGGACACGAACGTATCGCTCTTGAAGAGTTTCGATGTCTTGAGGCGGTTGGAGAATTCGTATGCGGGGAGGGTTCCGTTCGGGGTGGAGGCCTCGACGGTGGCCTCGCGGCGTGTGGCATCGAAGCGGTAGGCGGTCAGCGTAAGCCCGTCGGGAAGGGAAAGGGAGATTTCGCGCAAAACCTCGAGGGGGGAGAAGGTCCGGTCGGAGTAGCGGTCGATGATGCGAATCCGTTCCCGAATTTCGTTGACATTTTCTTCGCCTGGCGCGAGGCGTGCGACTTCGTCGGAAAGGGAGGCTTCCTTTGCGGAAAGGAGGAGCGGCCAACCATAGAGGACGGCGGCCGATACGATCCAAAGGACGAGTCCGGCTGCGCCGGCAAGGAAGAAGCGCCGGCGATAGGTGCGGTCGGCGAGTTTGGTTTGCCAGCTATCCGGAAAGAGATTGAGGGGGGCGTTTTCGAGCGAGCGTAGGGCGACGCCGGCGACGGCGGGCGGCATGGATGCCGGATCGAGCATGCGGCATTCGCGATTCAGCCGTTTGGCGGTTTCTTCGCCGAGGGAACGGACGGCGGGGGAATCGGAGAGAACGAGCAAGGGGGTATTTCCGGCCGGTGCGGCATTTGTGTGCAGAAGAGCCAGACGGATGGCGGTTGCAATGGTTTGAGGCTTGGCCGTTTCGAGGGTGGCGAGGGGGCGTGCCATTGCAAGGGAGCCGTTTTCGAGAATCAAGAGAACGAGCTTGCCGTTTTCGACATAGAGGAGGGGATGAATTCCGGAGTCGGCCGGAAGCGCATTGGATTCCTGCAGGATGCGGACGAGCCCGCAAGCGGCGACATCAACCCGCTCGATATGGCCCGGATCGATGCCGGCTGCGTCGCGAAGAGCTTCCACGGCGGCAACAGACGCTGCGGCACCCAGCACGATGGAGGCACCGTCTGCGGCGCCGATTATTTCGTGGGAGAAGACCATTTCGGACGGATCGAGCGGCGCTTCCTGCTCCATTTGGTTGGCTGCGATGCTGGCGATTTCCTCCGGATCGTCGGATGGAATGACCATCCGGAGAAAAATAGCATCGGCCGTTGAAAGAACGAGGGTAGCCGCATCGCCGGCATGCAAAGAGGGTGCCCCGTTTCCGCGTGTTGCGGAAGCGGACGACGGGTTCGATCGTGGAAGATGCGCCCAAACGAGAGATTCGCCTGTGCGCGTTATGGCAATGCTGGCATCTTTCTTCATGAAGGGGAGTCGGCCAAAGACCTTGTTTTCGTGCACGGGCAGTATGCCAAAAAAACACGATTTGCGCAACAAAACGAAATTCCAAAAGAAGCGGAATCATTTTGAAGGAAAAAATGTCGATTTTTATGTGTTGTAGAGGGGCCGGGCGGCCCGGCGGCCAATGTCGCGTGAGCGGGATGACGGCGCGAAGGGCACGGGAAGGAAAAATGGTTGTGCAATATTTGGAGGATTTGCTAGAATCTTTGGCGCAAACATATTCCGCAAATTTGCAAATCAGGAGAAAAATCGTGATCGTTGTCAATACCGAAACAGTTCCAGGGTATGAAATCATCGAATTGAAAGGTCTCGTACAAGGGAATACCGTGCGTGCGAAGCATGTCGGCCGCGATATTGCCGCGAGCTTCAAGAATATCGTCGGTGGAGAGCTCAAAGGCTACACCGAGTTGCTGACCGAGTCGCGTCGCGAGGCGATGGTGCGCATGATGCAGCAGGCCGAGCAGCTGGGGGCGAATGCGGTTGTGAATGTGCGGTTTTCGACGAGCGCGATTACATCGGGCGCGTCCGAAATGATGTCTTACGGCACGGCAGTTGTCGTGCGGCCGCTGTAAAACGGGAGGCGTTCTCCCATGGAACTGATAATTGGTTTGGGGATTCCGCTAGGGCTCTTGCTCGTTATGTGTCTTTTGGGCGGGTCCATCGAGAGAGCCCATTTCCGTTCCCTCGAAGCACGGGAGGCGGCGATGTTGGACATTGTTGTCACGACAACGGAAAAGCCATCGGCAGATGCCTCGGCAGAGATGCCGCCCCGGCTTGTCTGCGGTACGGCGGTCATTTCGAGCGACTATTTCAAGACGTGGCTGTTTGGGCTTCGCAACGTATTTGGCGGCGAGTCGAAAACGTACACGCGGCTTTTTGAGCGTGCCCGGCGCGAAGCGTTGTTGCGCATGAAGGAGGAGGCGCGTGCGGCGGGTTGCAATGCCATTTGCAATATCCGGTTCGAATCCTCCGATATTGGCGGCAATGCCTCTACGAACAACGGCAAGAAAAACAAGCCGATGAACATGGCGTCTTGCATGGTAACGGGTACGGCATATCGCAGGTAGGCAGCGTGGATGACATCAACGAAGAGCCAGTCTTTCAGGGGGTGAAGTCTCCTTCGGGGGGCGGTGTCGAGGAAGGCGTGGGAGCGGAGCCGATTTTTCAGGGGGTGAAGCTTTCTGCTGCGGCCGGTGTCGAGGAAGGCGTGGGAGCGGAGCCGGTGCTTGCGGATGTTTCCTCCGCCGCGGACGCAAGGCTTGCCCGAAAGGCATGGTATGCCGAGCAATGGGAGAAAACACGGAGGGGATCGCAGGCCGCTGTTTTTTTCGGGCTCTGCGTGGTGTCGGGACTATTTGCCGTTGTCTGCGCATTCGGAAAAGGTGCGATTGGCTGGGCTGCTCTTGCAATCGTTATCGGTGCACCCGTGATCGAGGAAATCGGCAAGGTGGCAGGGACGTTGATGGTCATGGAAAAGTGCCCTTGGCTCTTTCGCAGTGCATCATCGTTGTTGTTGATTGGATTGGTGTCCGGCTTGACCTTTGCGGCAATCGAGAATCTTCTCTATTTTTTCGTGTATATCGAACCGGAAAAATTGACGCCCGGCATTGTTTTATGGCGCTTGATTGTTTGCACGGCGGTGCATATCGCGGGTGCGGTCGTTTCCTGTTCGGGGCTTGCCCGTGCCTGGACGCGTGCCGCACGGGAAAAAGGTCCATTTTCGATTGAGGTGGCGATTCCGTTCTTCATCGGTGCGATTGTTCTCCATGGCACGTACAATTTGGTTGCGCTTTTGTGGTCGGTTTCATGCGAATAGACGGGTCGGGAGTCCCGACAGCCAATTATCTTGGCCGTGCGATTTTAACCACAAAGGAACAC
>JBJEVW010000096.1:0-3997 GCA_051884735.1 Kiritimatiellia bacterium
ACATCTTGTCGGTTGCCGGCGCAGCCACGCTGACGGAAGGCGCATCCGTTTCGTCCCATCCTCTGTTCTTGTTGTACAACATTTGGCAGAATCCCGTCGGCAGTTCTTGGTTCAATGAAGTTGGTGCGCCATCTGTTCCGGCGGTAGAAGAGCCGGACGCTTCCGTTCTCGAACAGGAAGCAGTGACATCCCCCCGTTCCGGGAAAACCGTTTCTGTAGACGGCCATGATTCTGCGGGACAGGCGGAGGAGACCGGAAGCACCGAAGAAACGCCTCCACTGTCGGCGGAGCAGGAGTCTCCTGTTTCTGCGGAATCGTCTGTCACCTTTTCCAAAAAAGATTCCGACAAAGCGGAAGCATCATTAACGATTCAAGCAAAGTAGGTTTACGTCATGCGTATCATTGGAGTCATTCCTTCCCGTTGGGGATCGACCCGTTTTCCCGGAAAGAGTCTTGTGTTGATTGCGGGCAAGCCTTTAGTCCGTTGGGTTGCTGAAGCGTGTCAGAGAGCGAAGCGTCTGGACGAGGTTTTGGTTGCCACCGATGACATTCGCATTGCCAAAGCGTTGGAAGGAACGGGTGTTCGTGCCGTCATGACGCCGTCCGATCTCCCTTCGGGGACGGATCGAGTTGCCGTTGCTGCGCAGGCTGCTTCCGATGATTTGGTCATCAACATTCAAGGCGACGAGCCCCTCATCAATCCGGCGCTCATTGATGCGATTGCCGAAAAGCTGTTGACGGATACGAGTTGCGAGATGGCGACGGCGTGCGCGCCGATTCGTACGATGGAAGAGCTTTCTGCCCGAACGATTGTCCAAGTTGTGATGGATCGTTATGACCGTGCGCTGTATTTTTCGCGGTTGCCGATTCCATGCCGTCGCGACGGGGAATCGGATTTGAAATCGGGGCTGTATCAACGGCATATTGGTATTTATGGATATCGCGGTGCGTTTTTGGCTAAAATGGTTGCCGAGAAGCCGTGCGATTTGGAGAAATGCGAAGGGTTGGAGCAATTGCGAGCATTATGGATGGGTGCCCGCATTGGTGTCGTGCGGACGAACGAAGTCGGCATTGGCGTTGACCGCCCGGAGGATGTTGCCGTCATCGAAGAAATCATCAAGCAACGATCGTAGAGGTTTTCATGAAGAAAGCGATTGGAAAAAAGGAGACAACGTCTTGCCGGAAGTTACGGACGGAGAAGTCGAAGAAAACGGAAGTTATGCCGGCGATGGTGACAACGGATGACGGATCAGTTTCTTTTGGTGCCGGATCACCGCTTGGATTGATGGCAGGTCCGTGCGTCATCGAGAGCCGTTCCCATTGCATTGGACTGGCCAAGAAGCTGTCTGCGCTTTCGATTCAGCTGGGGATCCCCTTTGTTTTTAAAGCTTCCTTCGACAAAGCGAACCGGTCTTCGATCCAAAGCTATCGCGGACCCGGGATGCGCAAAGGACTGGATATTCTTGCTGAAGTGCGCGAACGGTTCGGCTGTCCGATTGTAACGGACATCCACGAACCATCTCAAGCGGAAGCGGTTTCAAAAGTTGCTGACATTGTCCAGATTCCGGCGTTTCTCTGCCGTCAGACGGATTTGCTGCTTGCAGCGGGGGAGACAGGCGCCATCATCAATGTCAAGAAAATGCAGAGCATGGCTGCCGAGGATATGGCGCAAGTCATCGGAAAGATTGAGAGCACGGGCAACCGCCGCATTCTTCTCACGGAGCGTGGAGAAAGTTTTGGCTACCACAATTTGGTTGTCGATTTTCGCAATCTGATGATTCTGCGTTCGCTTGGCTATCCGGTGATTTTCGACGCGACGCACAGTGTCCAGCGACCGGGGGCGTTGGGAACGGGAACGGGGGGCGACTCCTGTTGGGTTCCAGCGCTGGCGCGCGCGGCCGTTGCCACCGGGGCGTGCGACGGACTCTTTTTCGAAACCCATGAAAATCCGGCCCAAGCCTTGTCCGATGGCGCCAACAGCATTCCATTCGATCAGGTTGAACCGCTTTGGAAGCAAGCAACGGCGATTGCGGAGATTTCCCGCAATGTCCACGAGAGCCGCGAGGAGCTTGTTTTCCGGAAAGGAACGAAGCCCCTGCTATAGCGAGACTCCCTTCGAAAGGAAACTCTGATTTCGAATTCTTTCCGTTATTTTCCAACAAACACGATGATACGAACACGAAAACAGATCCATGTAAAGGGCTTTTTTCCAGCGATCGTGATGCTATTGCTGTCGTTGTCGCCGGGCGAGAGCCTTGCGGCAAGCCCGACGCTTCCGGTTGGGTTGACCGGCCAAATCGTCACGAATCTCCGTTTTCCCATTCACAAACATTCCAACGGACTTGTCAAGGACACGCTTTTTGCCGAGCGGGCCTCGATTGACACGAATGGCGTGATTCACGCGGAAGGAAAAATCAGTCTGACCTCGTACGATTCCAAAGGCAACAAAATTGCGGAAGCCACTACCGGCGAAGCGCTTTGCGATCCCAAAACGGAAACGGTCTTTTGCAAAGGCCCCGTTGTTTTTGCTTCGGAATTAAGAGGTATTATTTTGGAAGGCGAAGATTTAACCATCAATAGTTCCGTCTCTGTCGCACGGCTTGGCAAAAAAGTCGTTTTAACCATTCAACGTGGCGGCAGCATTGTAGAATCCCTAGAAGAACAAGCTTCAGAAAAGAAATGAAAAAAGCATTTATCGCGACCCTTTCCGCCCTTGTATTTGCGACTCATGGCTATGCGGCGGGAGAACCTTTCCAGCTTGGAAAAGGCTCACTGGGGAAAGGCACGACCGTCATTACGGCGAGTGCGATGGAATTCGACTACAATTCTTGGCTCGCCATTTTCGAGTCGACACCCGGTTCGCCGGAGCAGGTCGTCGTGACCGATCCGGAATTTGTTCTCAAGGCGAATCGCATGATTATCCGTTTTGAGGGGACGAACGATGTCCAGCGTGTCGACTGCATTGGAAATGTAGACATGACGCGTGAGGATTTGCGCGCACGTTGCGGACATGCTATCTTTACGCGTGAAGACGGGCGTGTCCTGCTTCAAGAGTCTCCCGTTGTCATGAAAGGGGAGCAGAAGATTGCCGGAGAACAGATCTGCATTTGGCTCAACGACAAACGCGTTCAAGTCATGAATGGCGTTCGGGTCGAAGCTCGTGCGGACGAAGCCAAGAAAGATCTCGGTTCGGAACGGCGGTAGGAGTTTTTGCTGAAGATGCCAACCCAGAACGAAAAAGAACCAAAATTGGACGTCCCGGTCCGGCACACGTTGGAATCGGCGAACCTTGTCAAAAGCTACAAGGGACGAACGGTTGTCAAAGGTGTTTCCATCTACATTGACAAAGGGGAGATTGTCGGACTTTTGGGGCCGAATGGCGCGGGCAAGACCACCTCTTTCTACATGTTGCTTGGTCTAGTACATCCGGACAGTGGACGCATTTGGTTTGACGGAGAGGACGTTACCCATTTTCCGGTTTACAAGCGTGCCCGTGCGGGATTGGGCTATTTGGCGCAGGAGCCTTCCATTTTCCGCAAGCTTTCCGTTGAGAAGAACATCCAGGCGATTCTGGAGACGACGCGGCTTTCCCGCAAAGAGCGTCGCACGCGGCTGGAGCAGCTTTTGGAACGGTTTGACCTAGCGAAAGTCCGCAAACAGGATGCGCTGACGCTCTCGGGCGGCGAGCGCCGCAAGCTGGAGATCGCCCGTGCGCTGGTCCGCGATCCCAAGATTCTCATGTTGGACGAGCCGTTTGCGGGCGTCGATCCCGTAGCGGTCCATGAGATTCAAGAGGTTGTCGAGCAGCTTCGTGCCGATGGTTTTGGCATTTTGATCACCGATCACAATGCAAGAGAGACCTTGCGAATTGTCGACAGAGCGTATATGCTATTCGACGGAGTGGTCTACGCCGAGGGAAAAGTCGACGAATTGATCAACAACTTCTTCCTTTCACAAAGAACGCATTTTCATTATTTTACCAAAATTATCTAAACTT
>JBJEVW010000097.1:0-16673 GCA_051884735.1 Kiritimatiellia bacterium
CATGGACGCAGTAGGAAGGTTGAAGAGACCTAAATGATGAATTTGTTTTTTTTTGCCAAAGGGACTTCAACTTCCCGTCAAGAAGGGAATCGCATATCGTTGGACAACCCGTTTTTGCGACAAATGTCCTTGTTTTGCATTCTTTTTCAGGCAATCCGCACCTTTCTTCCGGAGATGAAAGCTTTCACAAACGCAGAAAGCGAAAGCCAAATTGAAAATCTTTCGTAAATGAAACGAAAACACGAAGAGAAATTTTCATGATATCATAATCAATGGATTGCAACGACAAACCCGCATTTTCGTTTTGATTGTCTCCTTTTCCCTCATCTATGAGCTCTTGTACCTGTATGAAAAACCAAACATACATATTTTGGCGCGCATTCAGTTGGGCGCGGCTTCCCCTGTTCGCCTTGGCGATCGGCTTGTTGACCGGATTTGGCCGTTCCGATATTGTTGATTCGGGGGCGTTTGCCTATCGAAGCACGATCCTTGTCAGCGGATATGCCGGTTCGACGACGCTGGCGGACTTTCCGCTGATGGTCAAACTTGCCGAAAATTCGCCCACCGGCTTTTCGTACGCGGAATGCGAACCGGCGACTTTGCGCTTTGCGGATGCCGACGGCACCATTGTGCCGCACGAAATCGATACGTGGAATACGGACGGCACCTCGATCGTCTGGGTGCGGGTGCCCGAGCTTTCCGGCACGGCGACGGAACTGACGATGTATTACGGCGGCAGCGGAGACGGTGTTGCAATCAATGCCGGCGAGGTGTGGTCGGCTTCCGGACACAATGCGGTCTGGCACTTCTCCGGCAACGGCAACGATTCGGTGAACGGACTCGAGCCTGCGACCGTCACCGGCTCGCCCGACTACACCAATACGGATCTCGGTGTCGGCACGGCCTTTTACGCCAACGGCTCCTCGACCATTGGTTTTGCCAACGACGATGCGTGGTCGACGCTGGGCGAGGGCAGCTGCCTGACGGTCTCGCTTTGGGCGAAGTACGACATCACCAGTTGGAATTGGGCCCGCATGATTTCCTGCATGGACGCCTGGACCGAATCGCAAGGATGGGAAGTGACCATCCAGAATGCCAAAGACCAGATCACGGTCGGCTCCTCCAAATCGAGTCAATACCAGTATACCGCCACCGGGTTGGGCCCTTGTTCCGCCAACGCCTACCTCACCGTTGTCTATCGCGCCGACAAGGTCGCCGAGCTTTACGTCAACGGCGAGCTCAAATATTCGCAGAGCCTCAATCAAGTCGTGAAACCCACCAAAACCCTTTGGATTGCCTCCTGCAAAGGTTCAGTCAATTATTGGAACGGCAAGCTCGATGAAATCCGCATCCATCGCGCGGAGGAAAGCGCCGACTGGATCAAGGCCTGTTACGATACGATGACCTCGGATAGCTTCGTCACCCTCGGCGATGTCGCCTTCACAGGAGCGGAGACGCCGCTGTCTGTGCGAGACAACGGCTTTGTGCAGACGGGCGACACCGCGACCGTTTCCGGGCGCCTTGTGAATGTCGGATCGTCCGCGACATCGGCTACGGTGAAGCTTTACTGGAGCACGACGGAGACGGTTGACGCCTCGTGCGCATTTGTCGATTTGGGTACATTCACGGACAAGCCCGACCTGACCGCCACGCTTACCGATCTGACGCCGGGCGGCAAGTATTACTATGCTTTTTGCGCCGTCAACGATGCGTCCGAACCCGAGACGGTCTGGACGGACGTGAATTCGTTTGTCGTGGATGCCTCGACGCGCGTTGCTACCCCCGAGATTGTGGCGGAGAATTGCCTGCTCACGGTGACAGCACCGATTGAATCCTGGGGCGTCGGAACAACGACATTCGAACTGCTTGTCGGCACGAGCGAGGATAATCTCGTCGTTGTCGACACGATTGCTGACGTTTCGTCGATGCCCGAGGGCGATGCCGTCACGTTCGCGCCAATTCAGCTTGGCATCGGCACGTACGTCTATGTCGTGCGCGCCACGACAACATACGGCGAAGTCGTTTGGGTGAACGAGACTTCTGCCACGAATACCGTAACGCTCTCCGACGCGTCCACCTACGTTTACAAGGGCGGCACGGGGTCCTGGGATGATACGGCGATGTGGAGCACTTCCGACAAGGGGGCAGTGGGTTACCCGACGGACGGCTGCTCGGTCGAATTCGGCGATGAAGACAGCGACATTACCGTCACGGCAAACGTCACGCTCAAGAACATGACCATATCCTCCGTCGGTACGCATGCGTTCCGCACGCCGTCCGCCGGAACGACCTATACGCTTTCAAAGTCCGGCACCACGACGCTGGCGGGCGCCGGCGGCGGCACGCTCGTTTTGGACAATGTCATTCTCGACGGCAAAGTGGAAAGCCTCGCGGGACTCAAGCTTCTGGCCATCGTCAACAACGGACAGATTTTCCCCGGCAACAGCGAGACGACGGACGTGATGCTCGTCAACGGCGGTTGTATCTACAGTTCCTGGGAGAACGGCAAGGTTTTCGGCAAGTTGATTCTCGTAGGCGGGCCGAACCGCATCGCGAGCTACAACAATAACTACACTTTCTCGTTCGCGTCTCTGGAAACGCGCCCCGGAACGGGTGTTTCGATGGCGGTTGTCGTCGACGGCAAGGTCACGATCCGCGATACGTCCACCGTGGAAATGGTCGGCGGCACGCAGACGCTGGAAGACGCGGGTTCGCAGATTCCGGTCTGCACCCAGTTCACAATTGTCGGTGCGAAGGGGGCCGTTCGTTATGGCAAGAACCTCTGCACGATGGACGCGGACGGCGTCATTCGCATGATTCCGCAGACAACGATGCTGACGAGTCTCGAAGGCGCGACGGAGCTCGATAACGTGAGCGTGCCGGACGGCACGACGTTGGCGTCCGACGTCACGGTGAATGCAGCCGTCTTCTCGGGGGCGACCGTGAATCTGGATGGTCACACCATTACCGTGAAGAGCGGACAGATTCGTGAAGGTACGGCCGGCATGTGGAACCATGTCGTTTCCAACGGCACATTCCGTCTGTGCAAGCCCAATGCCATCGGCGACTCGACGAACAACACCGACGTGCGCATGCAGGTAGACTTTGCGACGGACGGCAACGCCGACTTCGCAACATCGATATTGGCGCTGGATGCGATGAACGGAGGTTATCCGAAATCGGCCACATACGCGAATTTCGTTGGAACGGTGGCACCACCATTTGGCGGAACATTTTCCTATTCTTCCTCGATGCGCTCACCCAACGCCGTTTTGGAACTGCGCGGCGGGAGTGCTCTCCAGCCGTCCGGCCACTATCAGAAGGCCAACTTCCGCGGACTTGCCGGTACCGGCACGACATCCACCTACAGCACGGGCTGGAAACCGCTTTTGTGGCTCGGAACGATGGATGAAGCGGATCAGGCGTACTTTGACGCGAAAGAAGCCTGCATGATCGTCGGCAACGGCGGTTTCCTTTGCCCCGGTTATATCGACTACGATGGCGGCAGACGCGGCTTTTTCGCGGTTGTCTACGGCGTACCGCAGGGCAACATCCAGCGTTTCACCACGCTGGAATTTCGCCCAGGATCGAAGCTTATGGTCACCGTACGCAAGGATGGTACCTGCTCCTTTGTGAAAGCCACGGCTTCGCATGTCGCGACCGAATGGGTTGCGGTAAATCTGGATGGTGACCTTGAAGTCAATCCGGTCGGACGGATTGTGCCCGGGGTCCAATACCCCGTCCTCACGTATCACGAAGGCAAGCGCACGGGCATGTTCGAGAGTGTGACGGACGGCTTCAAGGTGTCATACGATGTCTTGCAGCCCGACGGCAACTATGCTGTGACGGTGGAGAAAAAAGAATCCCGTTCCTTCATCCTCGTCCGTTGACCGCGTCCACGGGGCGGGGAAAACAGCCGATTCTACAGGTTGTTTATTTCGAAAATCCCGTGGACATGTTTTTGATTTCGCGAATGAGATACTCGATAAGATAAAGCTATAGAAAGGAAGCGTTCCTGTATGAAAACCCGTAAACACATCTATTGGCGCGCATTCAGTTGGGCGCGGATTCCTCTGTTCGCCTTGGCGATCGGCTTGCTGGCCGGAGTCGGCCGTTCCGAGATGGTCGATTCGGGGGCGTTTGCCTATCGAAGCACGATCCTTGTCAGCGGATATGCCGGTTCGACGACGCTGGCGGACTTTCCGCTGATGGTCAAACTTGCCGAAAATTCGCCCACCGGCTTTTCGTACGCGGAATGCGAACCGGCGACTTTGCGCTTTGCGGATGCCGACGGCACCATTGTGCCGCACGAAATCGATACGTGGAATACGGACGGCACCTCGATCGTCTGGGTGCGGGTGCCCGAGCTTTCCGGCACGGCGACGGAACTGACGATGTATTACGGCGGCAGCGGAGACGGTGTTGCAATCAATGCCGGCGAGGTGTGGTCGGCTTCCGGACACAATGCGGTCTGGCACTTCTCCGGCAACGGCAACGATTCGGTGAACGGACTCGAGCCTGCGACCGTCACCGGCTCGCCCGACTACACCAATACGGATCTCGGTGTCGGCACGGCCTTTTACGCCAACGGCTCCTCGACCATTGGTTTTGCCAACGATGACAAGTGGGCGACGTTGGGCGAGGGCAGTTGCCTTACCGTCTCGCTTTGGGCGAAGTACGATGCCACGAGCTGGAATTATGCCCGCATGATTTCCTGCATGGACGCCTGGACCGATGCGCAGGGTTGGGAAGTGACCATCCAGAATGCCAAAGACCAGATTACCGTCGGCTCTTCCGGACAGAGCCAATACCAGTATACCGCCACCGGGTTGGGCCCCTGTTCCGCCAACGCTTATCTCACCATTGTCTACCATGCCGACAAAACCGCCGCACTTTACGTCAACGGCGAACTCAAATACTCGAAAACCCTCAACCAGGTCGTAAAGCCCACCAAATCCCTTTGGATCGCCTGCTGCAAAGGGTCTTTGAATTACTGGAACGGAAAACTCGATGAAATTCGCATCCACCGTGCGGAGGAAAGTGCCGACTGGATCAAGGCCTGCTACGATACGATGACCTCGGATAGCTTTGTTGTCCTTGGCGAAGTGGAAGCCACCGGAGCGGAAACGCCGCTCACCATCCGCATTAATGCGCCGATGCTTTCCGGAACCGAGGCGACCATTTCCGGTCGGCTCGCCAATCTCGGCACCGGCGCCTCTTCGGCAGATGTGACGCTCTACTATGGAACAAGCGAAGAGCTCGAAGCGAGCGGGACGGCAATCGGACCTGTCGCCTATACCGACAAGGCCGATTTGACCAACACCCTGACGGGGCTTACGCCCGGCGCGACCTATTATTGCGCCTACAAAGCTGTCAATGACCTTGGCACCGTCAATTGGACCGAGACGCAGAGCTTTACCGTCGAGGCTTCGACACGCGTTTCCGACGAGCTGGCCATTGCCGCCGAGAATGGACAAGTTACCGTCACCGCCACCTTGACCGAGTTTGGCGTGGGGACGACCAAGCTCGAACTGCTCGTCAACGGCGAAAGCGTTCAGACGATCGACCTCACCGAGGCTCCCGAAAACATGACGGTCGCGTTCGATTCGATTGTCCTGGTCGACGGCACCTATACGATCAGCGTCCGTGCCACCACCACCTATAATGACATCGTCTGGGTACGCGAAAGCGCCGAAACCTCGCAGGCCGTTGCCGACAGCTCGACGTATACGTGGAAGGGCGGGGACGGCGTCTGGACCGATCCCGAGATGTGGATCAACGATGCGGTCGGCGCTTCGGGTATTCCCGGCACTTCGAGCAGCGTCGTCATCGAGCCGACTGTCGCTTCGGTGGTCACCTTGCCATCGACCAAGACCTTCGAGAAGCTCTATCTTTCGACCAAGGATGCACCCGTCACCATCATAGGCTCGCTGGCCGCAGCAAACATCTATATGAAATCGGCGGAAAATGCGTATCCGCTGCGACTGGAAGGCGCGGTGCTCGGCACGAAAAACGCGGCGACTTCGCTCAAGCAAGTTGAAAGTGCGGACTCCATTTCCAAGTTGGAAATCGTCAAAGGCTCCGCCATCTATCTCAATTCCGCTCTTGCCGGCGCGTGCGACTTTACGCTTTTTGACAGATGTTGGCTCGGCACCAATGCCAAGCAGCCCAATGCCGGCGCATTGAAAGTCGGGCGCGGGTTCTCGCTTCTCGGCGGATCCTGGAACTTTGCCAAATACGAAGATCTCGGGCACATGGGCGTCGTGGGCGTAAAGGATGGCGCCGTTTCGTTCGCCGATCCTTCCGGCATCGAAGTCATCAACGGCGTTGCGCCCGGCTTTGCGATCGGTTCGTTCAACGGGTGGGCGAACAACCGCTTCGGGTGGGGTGCCTGCCGTATTGACGAAGAGGGCGTGGTGCGTCAAATCACGATCAACGAAATGGTAGCCGGATTCGATAGCGCCGCCGAAACGGATAACGTTTATCTTTCCGAAAACGTCACGCTGGAAAGCGACGTGACGGTCAATGCGGTACTCATCGCCAACAATGTGACGCTCAATCTCGGCGGATACACGCTCACGCTCAAGTCGGGCGTCATCCGTCCGCAAGGCAGTTTCGGCTGCTTTGTGAAAAACGGCATTGTGGCGTCCGAGAAGCCGCTGATGACCTTCGATTGCGTGAACAATACGACTCTCCGTTTTGAGGCCGATATCGTCTATGCCGGCGAGGGCGAAGGAGTTGTGGCCTTCACGTATCAAAACGGCTCGCGTCCGGCGCTCAACCAGTTCACCAACTTTACCGGCAGAGTCTATTGGGGAAGCGGAGCCACCCTCACCAGCGCCGGTTTCCCGGAGCTTACGCTGGAATTCTGGGATAACGGCTTTCTTACGGCAAACGGCCACAACGAAACGCAACTCTTCAAAGGTATGGGCGGAACTTTCGGCGTCAGGGCGGCCGGCAAGTTCAATGAAGTCTACTGGATTGGTTCGACCAACGGATTCGAAAACCTCCGCGAAAAGAACCGGCGCTTCGTTGTCGCCCCCGGCGGCACGCTTTTACTTGGGCAGTGGTGGGACGACGGCTTCCGCAAGGGGAATGTGCGGCTCAGTTGCTCGAAGGACAACACTCTCATGGGCATTCGCTACTTCGCCATGCTAGGCGGCACGCTCGAGGCGACGTTGCGACCGGACGGCGAAGCGACGGTACTCGATCTCTTGGGCGGTGTGGAGAGCAATCCCGACAATATCGACGCGACCCTCGGCGGCGAACTTAAGCTGATCGAAGCCGGGAAACTTCTGCCGGGCACCAAGTGGGCCATCATCCGCACGCGGACCGAGACGACCGGCTATTTCGAGAATGCCGGCGAAAACGGCAAGGGCATCCCCGGGTATCGGCTTTGCTACAATGTTCCGCAAGAGGACGGCACGTATGCTTGCGAGATTACCCGCATGATAAGCGGGACATTCATCCTGGTTCGCTAAGATTTTCCCACTCGCGCCAAGAGAACGCAACGCCATGAAGAAATCCTTCCATCTGGCCTGTCTGCTGACGTTTGCCGCCTCCATCGGCGCTTCCGCATCGGTGTATACGTGGCGGACGGACATCGCAGAAGGGGCGTGGACCGATTTGGGCAACTGGCTCGCGGACGGCGGAGCAGCGACCGCAGTACCGGGCGCTTCCGATAGCGTTCAGTTTGCCGCCGGAGAAAAAGCGGTGATTGTCCTCGACGATAGCGTCTTTGAGGGGCCGGATCAAGGCGCACCCTTCCATTTCCAGCAGTCATCGGTCGAGTTCCGCGGAACCCATCCCCGGTTGGTTGGTTTTATCGGTGCTTGCGTGAATGCGCAATTCATCTTTGCGTTGCCGCTCACGCCTTACGAAAAGGCGCCGGTTTCGATTTCGAAAGCCATTGGAACCCATTGTCTTTCGCCTGATGCCGGCGAGAAAGCCATTGCGCTCGAGATTCCGCGCGATTGTCCGGCGCGCAAGGAAAGAAAATTTGGGGCATATCCCATCATTGATTGGGCCAAAAAGACAGGCTACGGCATTGTGACCGCCTCCTTGGATCTCAATCCGGCTGCAGGAAAACTGTTTGTCGGCGATCGGTTTGATTCCGGTTTTTCCGTGGGGTATGATACGGGTGATGACGCCTTGCCAACGGATTTGACCTTTTTACCTTGTCCTGCCATACGGGAACAACATTTCTAGTGCGCTGATGCGGGCTTTTCCCGTCTTGTTCCATCGGATCGAACCGCAGGCCGCAAGCCCCGGTCTCCGAATCGGCGATTGGCAGATGAACCAGTTCCGGACAAAACCATGCAATTCCTCCAATTGATTGAAATGAAACGATTGTCAACTCTTCTGTCTGCTGCGGCGCTTTTCGCCGTGCTTGTTCCGCAAGTCTCTGCCTATGATCATTCGAGCTACAACCAATCGGGACTTGTCATCCAGTATGACGGCCCGGACAATGGCGAGAACGACGCTAAGCTTGTGAATTTCGGGTCGGCGGGCAGTGAATTCGATTTGGTCGCCATGACGACGGACGATCGTGTTGTCGACGGCGAAATTGTCGTCGGGCATCTTGACGCCGGAAACTACAAATCGCATGGATGGACGTATGCCAGCGCCGCTTCGGCCGAGGCTGGCGATGGCGCGGGCTGGACGATTGAATATGTTGGTGCACGGTCGGGCGGCGAGTCCAAGAACGGCTATAGCTATGTGATTGGTTTGGACAATGGTTCCGACAGCGGGCGCTTGCTTTATCTGGCGTCGGGGCAGAATGACGATACGAGCATCGGAGCCGAGGGAATGGCCGGCTCCTACAATTACGAAGGCACGAGTTTCGTGAAAGGCGCGAATTGGGGCACGGTGCAGAATGCTGCTATTGCAACGCGCACGGTGACGCTGGACACGGCGACGAAGACGCTCGTCTTTTACGAGAACGGCGTCAAGATTGGAGAAGGCACGACGGCGGGCGCAAAGATTGGCGGCGTCAAGCGCATCAATATCGGCGATATGCGCGCGGGGCGCGCCTACGGCTGGTGGGAGGGGACGATCAAATCCATCCGTATCTACAGCCGTGTGCTTTCCGACGAGGAAGTCGCCGGCAACTACGATATCGACGGCTACCGTTTCTACGGCAAGGTCAGTACGTCCGGACAGTTGGTGGTCGCGAACAATCCGGCGGGGATTGGGGTTTCTTCTCCTGCGGCCGGGCTGCAGAGTCCGGACATCGGGGAAACCGTGAATTGCACGGCAACCGAGCCGTTCTATTTGAATGGCGTCCGTTACGAAGCGAGCGGCTACACGCTGGAAACGTCGTCTGACGGCGGTACGACATGGAGTGAGCCGGTTGCGCACACTGGGACGGCATTCGATTATGTGAACGAGGGTGTGACGACGCGTCTTACTTGGCAGTGGCAAGAGACGCACTATCGGCTCTATGTGACGCGCAATGGCGGTGCAGAGACGTTTTCGTTTTCTCCCGAGGCCACGATCGAGGATCCAAATGATACGAAGACGCCAGGCGGCTACTATGCCGTCGGCGAGTCGGTGACGGTGACGGCCCATCCGATGGCGGAACCGGTTGTTTCTGCGTTCGTCAAATGGACGGGCGATTGTGGCGAGACGACCGACAATCCGATTGTCGTGGCGATGCAAGACGGTGCGAAGACCATTCGCGCGATCTTTGACCGTCCGTGGTACTTGGACAATGGGTCGACGACCGGCACTTCCGTCTACTTCGGCGAGTGGGAGTTGACGGTCGAGGCCTACAACGACGGGACGCTCGAAGGCTATGCGATTGCCGGTTGCGTCAGCGGCTCCGGCGTTCTCGATATGAGTACCTTGAATGCTTCGTTGGCCGCACAGGGCAAGCTGCCTGTGGTGGCGATCAAGGACAGGGGACTAGCCGGTCTTGGAGGGTTGACGGGGCTTATCTTGCCGGCCCGCTCGGAGGATTGCGCGACCGGCATCCAGATCGTGGGAGCCAATGCCTTTGACTCGGATTCCAATCTGAAAGGTCCCATTGATTTCTGGAGTGTGACCAGTCTCGGAAACAGCGCATTTCTGAACTGCAGCCAATTGGGGGGCGATTTGATCCTTCCGGCATTGACAACGATTGGCGACCGCACATTCAAGGCGACGGCCTACAAAGGCGATTTGCTGTCGGCGCCCGAGTTGGCGGTGTGTACGGGCGAAGCGCCGTTTACGACGGTCAGCTGCAAGCAGGTGTTGCTGCCGAAGCTGGCGGTTTGGCCAAAGTATCTATTTTACGGAAGCAGTGGCATCACAAACATTGTCGTCGGGTCGAATTTCACGACATTCGGCTCCAAAATCTTCCAGTCGGCGAACCTTTCGTTCGTAACCATCGAGCTTCCGGTTTCGGCTGCGCCAACGCACGTGGACGCAACATTCGAGGCGGATTTGGATTGGAAACTGGCGCTTGTCATTCCCGATTCGTGTTTTGGCGAAGGCTGGACGACGAATTCCGAGTTTGTGGATTTGGACATGATGGAAGACGCCGAATCAAAGAACAATTACGATATGGTGGCGACGATGGGGACCTACAACGGCAATCGTACGACGCTTCGCGGTGCGTGGTGCAACAAGTGGGTCCTGACCTATAATGACAAGAATGGATCGGTTTTGTTATTCCGCTGAGAGGCGCGCCGCCACCTCAAGTGTCGCCCAGCGGATGGTGCGCGGTGCCATACTACGGACGAGCAGAAGTTCGTCCCTCGCGCGACTCGCGCGCCTTTGCGTGTGTAATGGTTCAGCGTCTCTGCTTTCCTATGGCCGTTCGTCCCTAGCTGAGGAAACCTAACGCGGTTTTGCGGTGTGCGCGGGTTGCCGGCGCGATGATTGGCGGCCGGGCCTCCCGGCTCGCGCCCTACCGCAACGGGACACGGGCGTGTGGCGGCGCGTGTGCACGGGCGTGTGGCGGCGGGATGCCAGGCCGCGCACCGCGCCATGCGGCGCGGCGGCGCGATGAGGACATCGCGCCCTACCGCTGGGACACGGGCGTTTGGCGGCGTGTGTGCACGGGCGTGTGGGGCGTGTGTGCACGGTTGTGTGGCGGCGCGTGTGCACGGGCGTGTGGCGGCGGGATGCCAGGCCGCGCACCGCGCCATGCGGCGCGGCGGCGCGATGAGGACATCGCGCCCTACCGCTGGGACACGGGCGTGTGGCGGCGTGTGTGCGCGGGTTGGCGGCGCGATGATTGGCGGCCGGGCCTCCCGGCTCGAGCCCTACCGCAACGGGACACGGGCGTGTAGCGGCGTGTGTGCGCGGGCGTGTGGGGCGGGATGCCAAGCCGCGCATGTGCCGCGGACGGAGCCGCGGCGGCACTACGCATAGTGTGCGCGGGATGGCGCGGGGGAGAAAATAGAAAAAGGACGAGGCAAGGGGTACTTGCATCGTCCTGGTATGGAAAACAACGGATGTGAGTGTTATTTTTCGATTTTTGCCTTGGAGCGGAGTTCGGCGACGTATTCGCCGAGTTTCTTACCGCGGCGTTCGTGGCGGAGAACATCGAGCACTTGGTCGGCGACTTCGTTGTACTCGGGAATGGCTTCCTTCTGCTCTTCGTTTTTGTAGATGATGTGGTAGCCGAATTGTGTCTTGATGATATCGGAGAGACCGCCGACGGGCATGGAGAACGCCGCTTCGTCGAATTCCTTGACCATCATGCCGCGGGAGAACCATCCGAGAGAACCGCCGGCCTGCTTGCCGGAGGGGCAGTCGGAGTGGGTTGCGGCTTCCGTCGCAAAATCGGATCCGGCGGCAACGCGATCGCGGATTTCGCGAATCTTTGCAATGGCAGCGAGATCGTCGCTCGGGGAGGCGCTCTTTGGGGTGACGAGGATGTGCTGGCAGCGGACTTGCGCTTCCTTGCCGAATTCGGCGCGATGTTCCTTGAAGTAAGCCTCGGCCTCGGCAGGGGTGGGATCGGGCGTTTCGGACGTGATTTTGGCAACGAGTTTATCGACCTTCCGTCCGCGGCGGATTTCGTTGCGGAGTTGGACGATATTCTGCCCCTGTTTGGAAATGATTTCCCGGAGTTTTTCCGCGCCGCCGGCCTGCTGCTCCATGGCCCGGATCGATTCGTCGATTTCCTCTTCGGTGACGGGAATATCAAGGCGGTTGGCTTCTCCGAACAAGAGGAAGGTACCGATGACCTGTTCCTCGGCGCGTGCCTTCAGCGACTCGAGACTGGCCTTGATCTGATCCTGGGGAATGCCGTGTGTGACATAAAAATGAATCAAGCGATTCAGTTCGTATTCGACGGCCTTTTGGGGAATTTCTTCTCCGTTGACTTTCATGGTGGAACCCTATGGATATCGAAGTGATTAGAGCGTGATGGCCTTGCGGATGTAGGCGGGAAGATCGGCGATCGGGAGACGGATTTGCTCCATGGAATCGCGGAGACGAACCGTGACCGTATCGTTTTCGAGCGTGTCGAAATCGACCGTGACGCAGAACGGGGTTCCGACCTCGTCCTGGCGGCGGTAGCGGCGACCGATTGCGCCGGATTCGTCCCATGCGCATTTCCAATCGCGGCGAAGTTCGGTAAAGAGTTTCCAAGCCTTTTCGCGAAGTTCCGGCTTGTTTTTGACGAGCGGGAGAACGGCAACCTTGATGGGGGCAAGCGCGGGCGCAAAATGGAGGACGGTGCGAATGTCTTCCTTACCCTTGGCGTCGACGAGTTTTTCCTCGTCGTAAGCATTGCAGATCAAGGCGAGGGCAAGGCGATCGGTGCCGGCGGAAGGCTCGATGACGTGGGGAACATAGCGGCCGAGGAAGAGATCCTCGACGTACTGTTCGGCGGCAGCGGCGTCCTTGCCGCGGGACGTCCAATCGGCAACGACCTTTGCCTTGAAAGCGTCCTTTGCCTCTTGAGACATTTCGGCGCAGGCAAGGCGGAGACGATCGTCCTGCACCTGCATGGACTTTCCGGAGAACTTCTGATGTTGGGAGAGATCGAAGTCCGAACGTGCGGCAATGCCTTCGAGTTCCTGAATACCGAAGGGGAATGCGTACTCGATATCGACGCAAGCGCGTGCGTAGTGGGCGAGTTCGTCCTTTGTCTGCCAGTAGAGGTGGAGATCTTCCTGCGGAAGGCCGGCGAGTTTGTACCAAGCGAGGCGTTGCTCGACCCAGTAGCGGTGCCAGACTTCCCAGCCCCAGTTTTCCTGCGGTTCGCCCGTCAGATCCGGATTGTCGGCAAGTGTTGCGACCTTGCCGCAGATGAGTTCGACGGCTTCATCGGGGCGGATGAAGAATTCGAGTTCCATCTGTTCGAATTCGCGGGAGCGGAAGGTGTAGTTGCGGGGATTGATTTCGTTGCGGAAGGATTTGCCGGATTGCGCAACGCCGAAAGGCACTTGTTTCCGGGAAGTCGAGTAGATGTTGAGAAACTGGGCGAAAATCGCCTGAGCGGTTTCCGGGCGAAGGTAAGCAACGGCGGAATCGTCTTCGACGGGGCCTACATACGTCTTGAACATCAAGTTGAAGGAACGGGGCTCGGTGAGATTTTTCGAGCCGCAAGCGGTGCAGACGGTTCCTTCGGGGAGTTGGAATGTTTTGCCGGTCTGAATCAGTTTTTTGCCCTGTTCCTCGCAGAGCTGGTCAGCGCGGAAGCGCTTCTTGCAGTCCTTGCAGTCGACCATGGGGTCGGCGAAGCCGGCGGCGTGTCCGGAGGCCTCCCAAATCCGGGGATGCATGATAATGGTCGCATCGAGGCCGACAACGTCGTTGCGCCATTGGACCATGAAATGCCACCAGGCGTCACGGATATTTCGTTTCAGTTCGGAGCCGAGGGGGCCGTAATCCCAGAAGCCGTTGATCCCGCCGTAGATTTCGGAGGACGGGAAGATGATTCCGCGGCGTTTGCAAAGGGAAGAGATCTGTTCAAGATTTTTTTCCATGGTAGATAGAGGGGCTTGAGGGCGGAACGTACGAATGGGTTCCGGCGGAGGGATGAGAGAAAAAAGAGGGGTGTTACGAATGGGCGTTTGCGGTGCGAAGGGAATCGCAGAATTGCGCCAAGCGATTGACGCCCTCTTCGATTTCCTCGAGGGAGCAAGCGTAGGAGAGGCGGATGCAATCGGGGGCGCCGAAAGCGGTTCCCGGGACGCAGGCGACGTGTTTTTCATCCAGCAGGCGCTTGCAGAACGTCACGGAATCGAGTCCGAACGCCTTGACATTCGGGAAAATATAGAAAGCGCCATCCGGGCGCATGACGCGGATGCCGCGGATTTTCTTGAGTTTGCGGTAGATGAAGACGGCGCGTTTCCGGAAAGCCGCAAGCATTGGCTGAATCGCTTCTTCGCCCTGTGTAAGGGCGGCGAGGGCGGCGTATTGGGATGGGGTTGCGGGGTTCGAGGCGCAGTGGCTCTGGACGGTGGTCATGGCCTTGATGACCTCGATGGGGCCGGCGCAGTAGCCGATGCGCCAACCGGTCATGGAATAGGTTTTGGAGACGCCGTTGCAGGTCAGGGTGCGAGCCTTGATTTCGGGGGAGAGGGAGGCGATGGAAACGAAGGGGGTGTCGGTCCAGATCATGCGCTCGTACATTTCGTCGGCGATGATCCAGAGATTGTGGCGGACGCAGATCTCTCCGATTGCGCGAAGTTCATCGGCGGAGTAGGTGGCGCCTGTCGGATTGGAGGGGTAATTGAGGACGAGGATTTTCGTCTTCGGCCGGATTGCTTTTTCCAGTGCGGCGGGCGTCAGCTTGAAATTGTTGGATTGTTTCGTCTTGATGAAGCGTGGTTTGCCCCCGGCGATTCGCACCATTTCGGGATAGGAGAGCCAGAAGGGGGAAGGGATGAGAACCTCGTCGCCGCGATTCAAGAGCGCGAGAAATGCGTTGGCGAGCGACTGTTTTCCGCCGCTGGAGATGATGACTTGAGCCGGATCGTATTGGATATGGTTTTCGCGCAGCAGTTTATCGGCGACGGCCTTGCACAGTTCGGGGATGCCGCGGGCCGGCGTGTATTTGGTCTTGCCCTCGGCGATTGCCTTTGTGGCGGCGTCCTTGATGATTTGCGGCGTATCGAAATCGGGTTCGCCGGCGGCGAACGAGCATACGTGGATGCCTTGGGCGGCGAGTTCCTTTGCTTTTGCCGAGATGGCAAGCGTCAGCGAAGGTTGGATAAGTTCAAGCGTAGCGTTCATGGTCTGCTTGAGAAAGCAATCCGAAATAGTTTTGGGGAAGAAGTGAAAACAGGAAAAAGACATACGCCGATGTCCGCGCCGGCAACGGCGCGGCACGGCAAAATCCGGGCATGGTCTCTAGGAGCAGTATTTGTGGATGATGGGGCTCATGTTGTCGCCGGCGATATCGATGATCTTCATTTCGCGGGCTGCATTTTCCGGGGAATCGGATGCATGGGCGGCATTGACCATGATGTTGGTGCCGAATTCGCGGCGAACGGAGCCGGGACGCGCCTTGGAGGGATCGGTGGCGCCGAGCAGATCGCGAATCTTGAGAACGGCGTTTTCGCCTTCATAGACAAGGGCGAGGCATTCGGCGCCGGCGCGATTCTGTTTTTCGTTTTCCGGGACGGCGGACGGACGGAAGCCCGTCATGAATTCCACGATATCTTCGAACTGGTTCTTTGCGAATTGCGGTGCAATCGCCTGGCAGAGTCCGGCGACGGCTTGTTCATCGACTTCAAAACCGAGTTCGCGGGAAACGGCGCCGGCGACGCGTTTGGCGCCAAAGAGCGGGAATTTTTCGGTCAGCGACTGGACGACGGGGCCGTAGAACTGTTCGGCTTGGGCGACCGTCATCGAGAATTTTTTCACGCAAATGACATGAAGTCCGGCGGAGGAGAGGACATCGATAATGTTTCCGGCACGGAGGGAAGGGCGCTGGAAGTTGTCCGGTTTGAGCATGACGAGCGTGCGCTCGTATCCGTGGGCATTGATGATGCCGCTTTCGCCCATGTGGTTGGCGAGGATTTTCAGCGTCGCGATTGCGAACGAGCGCGTCGGGGAGACCAAGACGGCGGGCTCGAAATAGGAGACGTTTCCGGCGGCGTCGGTGATATAGTCGCCGAAGGTTTCGCGAACGGTTTGACCGCCGCCCCAACGGAGCGTCACGGAGCCGGTGACTTCCCAGATTTTGCGGATGGCGTCCTCGCCTTCAAAAAGGAGGCACATGCAACGATGCGGACGGCCATTGGGCTTGGTCGGCGCATATTCGCGCATAATGTAATCGTGGAGCAGTTTGTCGATTTTGGGATCGGAATCTGTCCGGGAGATGACGGCATTGGCGTATTCTTCGGCCAATGCCTGAGAGGGTCCAAACATTCGGGCCGCGACCAGTTTGAGGTCGGTGCGGCTCAGATACCGGGCGATGACGCCGCCGGTTCTGGATTTACGGATGGTGTACGGATTAATGAGAACGTATGCGAGTTCTTTCATGGGATTTCCGTTTTGTGCGTTGCAATGGTTTGCAATTCTATCAAAAACCGGCGGTATCGTCCAATGAGAAAAGCTACCCACCCTTATCCCGGGAAAATCCGGAATCATTTATTCCAGGATTTCAATTTTGCTTGAAAATACTGGCAAAAAATGATTTTCGCCAGACAAAAAGAAAAGGAGAGACTTTTTCCGGATTCCACCATAATGGTGGTGATCAACACCCGAAAGGAGTCCCGCAC
>JBJEVW010000098.1:0-3981 GCA_051884735.1 Kiritimatiellia bacterium
TAGCGAGGAACAGCAACAATGGATTATAGACGAACTGAATGACATGGGTTCGAACGAACGCCTGATTGATTTCGTTAACAGGGAACGGGAGAAAGACCTAGAGCGAGACGGGCTGACATGGCAGGACGTCGGAGGAGAGGAAGCTGCGCCTGAAAACTATCCGGAAGACGTGTTTCGTGACTATCTGGAGCAATACCTAGACCTATCCGCGACGGGCGAAGAAGTCTACAAGCAGATTTCGGATGTTCTTGGTTCTCCGAAGGCCGCAAGCGAGTTTCTAGCCAGAGCTGGAATCGACGGTGTCAAGTACCCGGTCGATTCGTACGGCGGCAAGAGCGTGAAGGACGGCGACGTTTATGGTTGGAACTACGTATCTTTCCGTGACGACAACATTCGCGTCGACCACAAGTGGGTGGACGGAGAGAAGAAGTACTCGGTTAGCACAAGGGTGTACAATCCAGATGCGCAAGTTCAAGTTGTGGACGGAAGAAATGAACCGGCATTCCTCAATCTCACGACGTCTGAAATTCGCAAGTATCTCCGTGACAAGTACATGGGTAGAGAGGTTGTGATTGATTCAGACGGGACCCCTGTTCTGTTCACTGGAAAAGGGCTAAATTCCGCACTCAAGAAGCGAGACAAACACAAGCGAGTTCTGCACGCTCTTGACGGACTAGTCAAGAAATCTCACTACACAAGATTCGAGAAGAACGACGGACAGGAGAAGCATAAAAACCTTATCGGACAACTTGTGTACACTGCGGCGATTCGCCTTGCAGATGGCGTGTACGGTGTTGAACTTAAACTGGATGTGCCGAAATCCGACCCGGACGGGACGCATTTCAAGGGACAGACCGTAAAAACAAAAATTGCGGACGCCGTGCTGTCCGTACGTCGCGCCAATGGCGTGGAGCGTACCAGCACTGATGAAGCGTCCGCAGAAGAAACGGTTCGCCTTGGCGAAATCGTTTCAACGCCACGAATTATGCCACAAGGCGGGGCGGATGCGCAAGGGAGGTTTTCCGTTTCTGCTCAAGTCGATGGGAACCTCTCTGGAGTAGACCCTTACGAAAGGATGTCCGTTTCTTCCAAGATTGAAGGCATGGTTGATGAAGTCGACAAAGGCTTGCGCTATTGCATAACGGCTGAACGGAAACTTCCTTTCAGTTCTGATGCGTACATTCTCGGGGCAATTGCACACGATATGTTAAATGCTCTTGAAACGGATGACGTAGATGAGCAAATCGGAAAATACGTACGCCTTATCAAGGCTTTGCTTGGGTTCAAATCAGACGACGCTGCGTATCCCGAATTTTCCGGGATAAGGGTGGACGGATTTGGACGTATGCGCGAAGAGGCGAAGATATGCTATCATTTCGCCATGAATTTTGCATATCCCGTATATCTGTTTGTTTTGTGGCTTCTTCCGGTGATTGGAATCGTGCTGTGGTGGAAACGGCATCGCCATCTTTCCGCAGCCCGTCTTTTTCGGGGAGGAACGGCGCCAATTCGCCCGGAAGGACGATTTGTCGCGCAAAGTTTGCTTTGTTTGACAGGCGTCGGTTTCTTGGTTGTGGCAGCTGCGCGGCCTCAGTGGGGTACGCAACAGGTTGCGATAACAGAAACGACGCGAAATCTGCTGGTTCTCTTGGATGTTTCGCGGTCGATGTTGAGCGAGGACAATCATCCGAATCGTCTTGGCCGTGCGTGCGCGGATTTGCTTGATTTGGTGGATTCGCTAGAGGGCGACCGGTGCGGAATCATGGTTTTCCGCAAGAGCGCGGTGATGGTCTGCCCGTTTACGACAGATCTCGCTTTCCTTCGAACGACATTGGAGAATGTTTCCATCGATTCCGCGCCACGCGGTGAAACCGACGTCGGACGGGCGTTGGAAACCGCGTTGGACAGTTTCCGGAACAAACAGGCGAACCACAATGCGATTTTGCTGGTGAGCGATGGCGAGGACTTGAGCGGAAAGGGGCTTGTTGCAGCGCGAAAATGCGCAGAGCAGAAGATTCCCGTGTTTTGCATCGGCGTCGGTTCGGAACAAGGTGCGACCATTCCCAACCAATCGTCTGTCTTGACGTACAAGGGCGAAAAAGTCATCTCCAAAATGAATCCCGCTTCGCTTATCGAGATTGCCAATTTGTCGGGAGGCGTATACCTGCCCATCGAAAGCACTTCGGCAGACGGGAATTCGCTGGGAACGATCTATCGCGACCATGTCCGGAAAATTGTTCGCTATGAACAGTCCCAAGAAGAACGGGAGAAACGCATTGAGCGTTATGCGTGGTTTTTGATTCCCGGATTGTTGTGCCTGTTTGCGGCGGCCTGGCTTTCGAAAGGACGTCCAAAAATCTCCTCCCTGAAGAGGGGTAATGGGGTCGCTGCCGGACTCGTGGTGTTTTTGTTTCTCGCCCCGGCTTTCATCCATGCGGAAGAGCCGGAGGCTGTGACGAACCATTCAGCCATTGTATCAGCTCCGGTGGAAATCGACATGGGAGAAAATGCGCCTGAGAAAGAAGCACAGACGCGCCGGGCGTTGGCGCGCATGGCGCAACTCGCTCCCGCAAAACAGGCTATGCAACTGTACCGAAAGGCATTGCAGGCGCCCGATGACGGCAATGAGGCGCTTGCAGAACGCATCCGGCTCAACGCCGGCCTTGCCGCTCTTGCCGCAAACGATCCTATGCAGGCAATTGATTTCTTTCGGGAAGCAACACCGCATCCCAATGCGTCCGAAGGACTCGGCCTTGCCTATTTCGCAATCGGAAAAGACGACGCGTCGCTGGTTGCCGCAACAAACCACGCGATGCGTGCATCCGCTTTTGCGGAAAAGGAAAAGGCGTTTCAAAATGCCGCTTTGCATTTTCGCGATGCGCTGCAACGGGAATCCCGGAATGCGGAAGCTGCTGCCCGGCTGGAGACAAATCTCGTTTCGGCGGCATCCCTTGCCTGTCAATATCGGGAATCGGCCCGGCAAGAACAGTTGAATGCACGGGTGGAAAACAAATCGAGCGATGAAATCCTTTCCATGATTCGCGATGATGCGGCGAAGGCATACGCACTTGCCGTACCGGCTTTCACCAATGCCGCGCCAGCGCAAATCGAAGCTCTTGAAGCGGCTTCTGCCCGGCAGAAGGGTGCTTCGGAACTTTGGCCCGTCTTTACGCAGATGGTCATGGAACAGCTCCGCCAAAGCGAAACCAATTTGACGGTGCTAGCCGAAGTTGAAAATCTTCTCAAGGAGGCTTCCGATGCATCATCCGATGCTTCAATCGCGTTGGAAGACCTAATCCCGGAATCGCTAGAGGCGATGAAGAAGGCCGATCGAACCGCTTTCGGAGTGCAGGTCCAATTGACGGATCCGGTTCAGCTCCTGAATCTTGCGATTCCGCTGCAATCGAATGCTTTGGCACACACAGTTGCTCCAGAGCAGTTCAACACGCCAACGCAAAGCCAGCTGGACGGCATCAACGTGTACGATCTCTTTTTGCGGAAACGAAATTCGATTCCCATACAAGTCGTAGAACAAAAGCCGGAGCAAGAAACGCCTGTTCAAGGAAAGCCGCAGGCCATCCTGCTGACCGAAGCGGAGAAAAACGAGTACGAGACGCTCTGTGCCGAAACGGGAGAAACATACCGGGAATTGCGAAAAGACCTCTTGCCCAGAGCAACGCTCCTTTCGGCCGAACAGCGTCTGTCCGCAGAAAAGGCACTGGCCAACCTCATTCGCATTCGCGATTTGTTGCTTCCCCCGCAACAGCAAAAGCAACCGGATCAACAGTCGCAAAGCCAAAATCGGGAACAAGAAAAGCAGCCGCAAAAAAAGACGGATTCGGATCAGCAGCAGAAGAAGGATTCGCCACAACAAAACCAGGATGATGGCCAAAACGACCAAAATCAGCCCTCCGGCGAAACCGCCGACTCGCCCAATCAAACGGAAGAACAGACGGAAGAAAAACCTGTTTCTGCAGAAGC
>JBJEVW010000099.1:0-3978 GCA_051884735.1 Kiritimatiellia bacterium
GTCCTCTGCCACCTTCTTTTCCTCCGTATATAGCTTGCTCCAACAAATCACTCCCTTTCGAACGCTTCCTAAATCAGAAGTTCTTGACCCGACCGGAAATACCCGCGACTCGATCCATAGCCGCATTGCGTTCTATGAAAATTCCGATAAAGAAGACTTCTATCGTCAATATGCCACCCTTCAATCGGAGAAAGGAAAGTCCCCGTCCGTCACAACAACCATAGAATGTCTTGAGCGACTTGATCAAGAGGCAAAAACCGATTCTTCTTCCAACTGGTTCTGGATGAGGAACAGAAAGTTGGGACTTACCAATAAGGCCATCCAGAAAGACGGACTGGGTAGGTTCAGTTTTTCCAAGACATTCCTTGTTGAGCTTTATCAAGTCGGACTAAAGGAATTTTCATGCGAAAAGTTTGTCCTTTCCTATCATGATCCAATATCGGATCACCAAAAATCCCTAACGATTCTCTGGCAGCCGAAAATTGCTCTATTCGAATCCGACAAACAAACGCTGACGCCTGTTCAAGTTTTTCTGGATGAATGGGGCGGAGAGGTAATTTACCGGGGAACACTCCGCCACCTTCTCGCTTGCGCTTCCGGAAAAAATGTTGTCACAGCGCTCATTTCCTTCGCCTCGAAAGACAAACCCACAATAAAACTCTTTTCCCCTGTTCCCCAAAAAGAGGCAACCGAAAAACTTCGACAAATCATTACGTCTCTCCTCACCCCGCAAGAGAGTCTTTTTCCGATCTCTAATCCTCCGTGTTCAAAGGAAGAAACAATCCTTTCCGGCTATTCTGGCATTCCTTGCCAAGAAAAGAAACTTGAGTCATTTCTCGACATTCTAAAAAACGCACTCGGCAAAGACAAAGTGCTGCCATTGGCGAACTTTTCCAAAAAACAAAAGCCAGACAAATAGTCGCTGCGTTTCATCCGTTTTCCGTTCCTCTCTTCTTTCCTCTCCCATGCCTACGATTCCGGATTTCTCGATTTGGATTTGCGACCCGGCTTCCAAATCCCAATTCTTCGGTCCGCACCTCGTTTCCGCCTCTGCGGGAACGGGTAAAACATATAATATCCAAAATATCTTTGCCCGTTTGATTCTCGATTTTGGAATGGACGTTTCCGAAATCCTGATTGTCACTTTTACCGAAGCCGCTACTGCCGAACTTAAGCGGCGTATTCGCGATATCCTCTTCGATATCCATTCCGTCCTTTCCGGCAGCACAAAACCACAAGACGTCTCCGATCAGGTTCGCATGCTTCTTGCCGCAACAAAAATCTCGATAGAGGACAAAACATCTCCTCAAACCAAACGGGCAATTCAGTTGATTGCAAAGGCTCTCTACCGAATGGATATGGCCTCTATCTTTACGATTCATGCATTCTGCCGCCACTGTCTCAACCGGTACGCCTTTGAAACACGATTCCCTTTCCAAATCGATCGTATTTCTAGTTCGGAAGATACGTTGCAAAATCTTTCCACTGACTTTTGGTTCTCGCAGGTCCAAGCACCCGATGGCAAATATCACCATCTGTTGCAAGACAACAAAGTCACACTCCAAGAACTGCAAACGGTATTTCGAAAGGTCGTTGACCATCCTGATTGCACTTACGATTCCAATTTATCCGGCATTTTGAAATCCGTACAAGATAGCAAAGAAGACGAAAACCAAATAAATCTCTATATCCGTGCCGACACGTACATCAAAATCGCATTGGAGCTTCTCGACCAGTATAAGCAACTGCGAAGTCAATCCGCCGATTTGACATTTCATGAACTACTCTTGGGCATGCAAGCCGCTCTCAAGAATAACCAAATTAACCAAGAATTTCTTGCTTTTCTCCGCAAGGAATACAAGGCGGCTCTCATTGACGAATTCCAAGACACGGACACAATTCAGTTCGATATCTTCAAACGGATTTTTCTGGATGTCAAGAACGATGCGAAACCACCACTCTTCTTTGTTGGCGATCCCAAGCAGTCCATTTACGGCTTTCGTGGTTGCAATATAGCCCTTTACGAGGCTATTGCCCGAATGGAAGCATTGCAAAATCAAACGTACCGACTTACGACCAACTACCGTTCGACGGCAAAACTCGTGGAGAGTGTCAACGCCCTCTTTCACGATGACAACTCCAATCCCGACAATCCAGTCTTTCGTTTTGGAAGTGCGCAGATTCCGTACTCCGAAAATGTGAAGTCGCTTCCTGTTGAAAAGAAGCCCCCCATTGGATCAAACTCCGCCTATCGACGCGATGCAACTTTCAATGTCATTCCTGTTCATGGTGAAAGGGGGTCATTCACTGAAGTTCGTGCGGCATGTGTCTGGCAAATCGAATATCTTCTGAAGGATCAAAACCGGAACCGCGTTCCAAGTGATAAACCTGAAGGCCGTCCCATCCGTCCCGGTGATATCGCCGTCCTCGTCCGAACCAAGACTCATGGCCGCGACCTGTACGCAGAACTCACCGCTCGCGGTATTCCATGCATTCTTTTCGAATATGATTCCGTCTTCCAATCAGAGGAAACGAATGCCTTCCTCCGTCTCCTTGACGCCATACAATCCCCCTTCTCTGTACCGGCATTGAGTGTCTTGCTTCTTGGTCCATTCATTCAAATGCCGCCTGAAGACGTAGCCGTCTTATGCGGGAACGCTCCGAAACCCTTACTCAGCCCTGCTCAACTTCTCCCCATCGCACAACAGTATGGCGATGGACAAACGTTGACACGAAACACCCTACAGATATTCCTCCTTGAACTCAAGTCACTTCTGGAAAAGCGCGGCTTTATGTCCGCTTGGAAGCTTTTTACAGAACGGACAAATGCTCTCCAAACCCTCGTCCGCGGCGCAACGCCCGAAAGAACGCTTACCAATTGCAACCAATTGGCTGAATTGTTGCAGAAACAGTCGGGACATACATCCACTTCCCCTGAAAAACTCTTTCTATGGCTTCAAGAACAGATCGCGAAAAAGGAGAATGCCCCCGATAGCGATGAAAGCAATCTTCGCCTTGAAACCGATGATAATGCTCTGCATATCCTCACCATCCACAAAAGCAAGGGACTAGAATTTCCCATCGTCTTGATTCCCGATTTCTGGGCAAAAACCGGTGCCGATTCTCAGATTGATCAAACTGTCGCGGTCACCGAAAGTCTTGATCATGAACCGGTAATCGAAATTGACCAATCCGATAAAAAAAACACAGAGGCAGAAAAAGAGGATATCCGCCTCTTCTATGTCGCACTCACTCGTGCCTCGCTCGCCGTCTATTATTTTCCGTGCATCAAAGCAAATGGTGAGCCAAATTGCAAAACTTCAATCGAATCGAATCTATTGAGATGGTTGGGCATGGAGCAAGTTCTTTCTATGTTCAATCCAGATGCCGCAGAAACCCATTTTCCCTCTATCCAAGCTCTGAAGGATAAGCCTTTCACGGTTGAAGAGGCAAGGAATAAAGCCACCGATAATCCCGATCCGGCCGTTGCTCTGCTTCCGCCTCCTCCTCCATCCGGTTTTCCTCTTTCCAACTTTCTCGAAACCATCCGAACGACACCACTTCCGACATGGTCGAATGAAGCCTGTCCGATTATTGACTCGCTTCCTCCCCTTCCGCAAACACCAGTCTTTCTCGTCTCCAATTCCTTCTCCTCTCTCAAGCCGCAAGAAACGAATCTCTACGCTTTGCCGGCATCATCTCTCGTTGTTTCCTCGCCACCCGACAATGACGCCCTAAACGACGCCGCTGAAAAGTCCGTCGACCACGATGACGATACCGGACTGGATACCATCGTTTCCCCGACCACGCACCCTATCTTCAGCTTCGCGGGAGGCACCGCCATTGGTACATGCTGGCATCACATCTTTGAGCGAATTTCCTTCCAAACCAATGCCCGCAGCCCTTACAACCTCCCTATTATCGAAAATACGCTGGACGCCTATGGTCAACTCTCCCAGCGTCCCCAAGTTCGTGCAT
>JBJEVW010000100.1:0-1166 GCA_051884735.1 Kiritimatiellia bacterium
GGGGCAGACGAAGAAGCGGTAGTCGCCGACATAATCGAAGAGTGTGCCATTGTCGATGGCGGCCTTTGCGTATACGCCGGTGCCGAGGTCATCGTTGCAGGAGGACGATTGGGAAGAGGTACCTTTGTTGCCTTTCCAGAGTTGATCCAAATCGGCGAGCGTACGGGAGGAGGTATTCCAGCTGACCCATCCGCGGCGTTCGTAGTAGCGGTTTTCGACTTGGCTATAGACCTCGTAGGAGGAGGAAAAGGGAAGCTCACCGTCATGGTCTTGCGAGAACGAAAGGACGGCAGCATGGAGTTGGCGCAGATTGTTCCGGCAATGTTGTTCGCGCGCTTTTTCCATGGAATCGGTCATGCGGGGAACCAAGAAGGCCGCCAAAATGGCGATAATGGCGACAACGATGAGAAGCTCAATCAACGTAAAACCGCATTTGGAAAGGCTATTCTTCTTGTGCATTGCGGATGGAATGAAAATGTGATAGCATTTGGGAAGCGGCGTCAAGAACGGCTTCTACCTTTTTGGGAAGGCGTTCCCAAGGCGAAATTTCTGTATAATTATACACTTTTTGTTTTCAAAAATCAAGGAGAATTTGCTCATTCTCCGGTTTTTGACTCATTGGAACGGTGTGTTTGGAGGTTGATCGCCAAAGAACCTTTTGGATTGGTTCGGAGGAGAGGCTGGATGAAGGCGGCAAAAGACAATGTTGAGATTCGCACCTTGCTGGTGCGGGGAATTTTTGGGGTTTCGGAGGAAGAGCGCACGGAGGCGATTCCCGTGTATGTTTCGGTCAAGGCCTTTTTGGACTTGCGCCGAGCGGGTTCGTCCGATTCGATTGAAGATACGCTCGACTATGCGAAACTTTGCCGGGAGATACAAGGCATTGCTTCCGCAAAGGCGCATTTGCTGCTGGAATCGTTTGCGGAGGAGATCGCCTCGCATGTTTTGCGGGACGACCGCGTTACGGAGGTATTGGTGCGAGTGGAAAAACGCGGCATTATTCCGGAGGTGTTGGATGGCGTAGGCGTAAGCATCCATCGCACCCGGTAAGCCAAGCCATGTGCACGCCGGTCGGGAGACCCGAATGGCGAGCCGCCACGGGGTCGGGAGGCCTGGCGGCCGGTGGGGCGCAGAGGCCTGCGCCCGGCAAAACCCGATGTGGCGAG
>JBJEVW010000100.1:1266-16514 GCA_051884735.1 Kiritimatiellia bacterium
CGGGAGGCCCGGCGGTGGGGCGGACAAAGGAAATATGGCATGGACAATTTTAATGCGGTATGCCATACTCTAGGCGGTTGAGGGGCGAATGACCGCCTCTGAAATCCAATCATCCCTTTTTTTCAAGGTACACATTATGGCAAATCGAATTGTTTTGATTACGGGAAGTCCCCGCAACGGAAATTCGGCGGCAATGGCTTATGCATTTGAGCAGGCTGCCAAGAAGCGCGGGAACGAGGTTATCCGCTTTGATGCGAATTCTCTGTATGTGGAAGGATGTCGCGCATGCGGACAATGCTACAAGGTGCCTGGCATTGCCTGTGGTCTGACGGACGATTTCAACAAGATTGCGGATGCGGTATTGGCCTGCAATGCGGTTGTCTTTGCGACGCCTCTGTATTGGTATTCCTGGCCGTCGCAGATCAAATCGATTCTCGACCGCTTTTTCGCCTTCTGCAATTCGCAATCGCCGATTGCCGGAAAATCGTGTGCGCTGATGGCTTGTTGTTCGGAGCGGGACAGTTCGGCCTTTCAGGGTCTGGAATACAGCTACGACCAGTCGGTTTCATATCTTGGCTGGCATTCGGTAGGAAAGGTTCTGGTTCCCGGCGTCACGAAAGCGACCGATTACGAGTGGACGGATGCGGTTGCCCGCGCCACGGCATTGGCGGAGCAATTCTAAACCAGACGTTTCGTCAACAAGAGAACCGGCAAAACGGCAGCGATTATCCTGCGGCCGTTTTGCCGGTTGCGTTTTATCCGGATGCCTGTTTCGTCTCAAGGAAAGAGCATCGGAGGCGGATGTTTTCAAGAGAGCCAATGCCGAAATGTATTTGAATTCTCTTGAAATTTCGTTTTTTTTTTTATAATTTAACTTAATTACATCAAAACCAAGGAAATTTCCTTTCCAGACGCTTGTTCTATTTGAAGGCGGGTCGATGTTGCGCCATGGCGTCTTCCGAAAAGGAAGCAGCAGACCAAATCCAAGACAAAAACGGAGTAGAAAATGGAGTTGTCCAAAACAAGTGCGATCCGGTTGGCGTTTATTTCCGTTTCAACTGCCATCTTGTGTCTTACTTCAATTGGACTACTCGGTTATTCAGTGAAGGAGTTTTGGAAATATGATGCAAATAAACGGACGGAAGCGGATCGTCTCCGTGGGCTGCAAAACGAGATTGGGGCTCTAGAAACGGAAGTTGTCCGAAAGAAGTCCAATCTCATGGAATTGGATGAGAAGTGGCTTGCGTACGCGCAGCTTACGAATCGGATTTTCGAGACAGAGGCAAAAGCACTCGAAACGGAGCGGCTATGTGCCGAACGTCTATCGGAGTTGACGCAGTTGAGAGAGTCCCTTGCCTCTGCAAAGAACGAATTGAATCTCACCAACGCCGCGATTGGTGCGGCCAACAAGGAAATTGCGCGTCTCAGTTTGGAAATCAAAGTCGGAAAAGAACGGGCGGCGGTTTTGGCTAGGGTAGAGGAAGAACTCTCGAACAAGTTGAGCGAGAAGTCTGTTGCGGAAGCGGATTTACAACACAAAAAGGGTGCCCTTTCGGATTTGGAGGCGACCATCGGTCAAGTTCGCGCGTCGCTTATTTCCGCCCAATCGAATCTCGTCTTTTCCGTGGAACGAGCGAAAAGCGAAGAGAACAAGGTCGTTTTGCTCAAAGAGACGGTCTCCCAGTTGGAGGATTCCATTTCAAAGCTGGAACACCGTCAAGCATCGCTTTCGCAAACGGTCGACGAAATCGAGACGAGGATCAAGATGAATGCGCCAAAGGAAAAGATTTTGACGGATCGTCTGACCGAAGTGGCGGGATTGTATACTGCCGAAACGAATCGTCTGGCGGAGGTTCGGCTGCAACTCAAAAAGGAGGCAGAACAAGCCCGCGCGGAAATGGAGGCGGAGAAGCAACAAAAGCAGAAAGAAGCAGCCCGTTTGGTTGAGCGGGCAAAGGGAGTCCTTGCCGAGGCGGAAAAGGAAGCCGGCGATTTGATTGCGGAGGCAAAGGCATCTGCCGACCGGATGGAGCAAGCCGCAAACGCCAATCGTCAGGCTACGCAGGAAGCAATCACGGAAAAGAAAGAGGCGGAAGCGGCCGTACTGGCCGCAAGGCAGGAAAAAGCGGCCATCGATTCGGCAAAGCGGGCTTTGGAGAAAGAAAAAGCGACTGTAGAACAGAGCATTTCATCCTTGACGTTGGCCAAAACGAAACTGGAAGGGGAGATTTCGGTTTTGGAGCAGAAGAAAGCCTCCTCAGAAGTTCAGGCGGAAGAGGGAACAAACCGACTCAAGAAGCTTGCGGCCGAAATCGAATCTTTACGTGAAACTTCGGAAGCATTGGCGAAGGTCATTGCGTCCAGACAGATACAGCTGAAAAGTTTGTCGGCATCCATGGAAACAGAAGAGCAAAAGTAACCAGAAAGAGAAGATATGGAACACTTTGCAACGCCTTTCGTCCTTTATTTGACGGCAGCCGTTTCGGCCGGACTTCTTGCCGTGGCATTGCCTTTCGCCCTTTGGTATTACTATAGGGCGAAGGAGATTGCACCTTTGCTGACGAAGAAAAAGGAGCTTGAAACGCAAAACAGAAATTTGGAGGAAGAGGCCGGAAAAATACGGAGTCAGATTGCAGGTTTGGAGGATAAAGTCGCCGAAGCCCGCAGACGGATTGCAGACGGAGTGGCGGCCCAGAAATGGATCGAAGAAAGGAAAAACGAAATCGCCGACCTCCAAGCGCGGACGATTCAAGAACGAAATGAATATCAAAAAGTAAAGGACGTATTTGATTCCCTTAACGCCCAGATTCAACAGAACCAGACGAAACTGACGGCGCAAGCGCAGCTCCTTGCAAATCAACAAAACGCGGTGGACAACCTCAAGCGCGAAAAAGCCGATTTGGAGCATGACGTTACACGTCTAAAGGGTGAAGAAGCGTCTTTGATGGCGAAGGTCAAAGAAATCATGTCCAAAAACGACGTCTTGGAGAACAAGCAAGCCGAGTTGACAAAAGAGATTTCCAGGCTGGAGTCCACGAAGAGCACTTTGTCGCGTGTCGATCAGGAGTACAACGATCTTAAAGCGAAAATATCTGTTTCTGAGCAAGATTTGAGCAGCCTCAAGAGTCAAATTGCCAACGCGGAGACAACGATAGCCAGAGCGGACAGCATTCGCAAGGTCGAAGCCGATATATGGAAAGACTTGGAATGTTCCGTTGCCCTCATTACCGGACAACCCCAAAATACCACCGCTATCACGGATAAGAATGAAGAGGAGGCACTAACAGCCTTCAAGCAAGCATTGGACGCTAGCCATTTCCAGTTCAACGAGCGGACAATCAAGGCATTTCACACGGGACTTCTGTCCGGTGGCGTTTCTCCGCTGGTGATTCTGTCCGGCATTTCCGGAACGGGGAAAAGCTTGCTTCCGGAGTTGTATGCCAAATTTTTCAACATGAACTTCCTTCCGGTCGCTGTCCAACCGCGTTGGGACGGGCCCCAGGACTTGTTCGGCTTCTACAACCATATGGAGGGGCGTTTCAAAGCAACGGAACTATCACGTTTGCTGTGGCAGTTCGATGTCTACAACAACAACCATGCAAAGGAGTCCTACACCAATGAAAAGTTGCCGATGAGCCTTGTTTTGCTGGACGAGATGAATCTGGCACGGGTCGAATACTATTTTTCGGAACTGCTCAGCAAACTTGAAATCCGGAACCGGATTGACAATCCTGGCGACGAGAAGTTGCGCAAACCATCCGAGATCGAACTTGAGTACGGAGCCTCTCCGGTGACAGATACGGATACTGAGCGGAGTATGGCTCGTCTGTATGTCGGGCACAATATTTTGTTTGTCGGAACCATGAACGAAGACGAGAGTACCCAAACCCTTTCCAGCAAGGTCATCGACCGTTCGAACGTCCTTCGTTTCGGGACGCCAGAGAGCTTGCCTCAACCGCCCAGCATGGGAGAATTTCAAAGTAAATGCAGCAACTTCATATCGTATTCATGCTGGCAGAAATGGGCTAAGAAAAAAGGCAACAATCCAATCGACAAATTTGACGAGAAAATTCAAAGTCTCAAGAACGCGTTGGAGAGCGTTGATCGCGGCTTTGGCCACCGGACTGAAAACGCAATCAAAACGTATGTCGATTATTATCCCGGAGACAAGAAACATGCCTTTGCCGATCAGATAGAAATGAAGATTTTGCCAAAACTCAATGGCGTAGCGACCGATTTTGTCAAAGGTAAAGTCTTGAACAGCATCACAGAAATTCTTCAAGAAATCGGGGCGGATGACGTTGAAAATGCTCTCGCCGCGACAACGGACGCTGATTCGGCCTTTTTCACATGGAAGGGTGTGAGGCGTTAAGGGATGAGCGATTCGAAACTTTCTGCCGTAACGCTTGGACGATATTTGCGAAATCGGAGAAAAATCGGCAGAAACAAGGAGAAAATACCCGAGTACGAGGACTTTCTCAAGGATATGTCCAGTTTTTTTGCGTTGCGAACGCATGCGGAAGAATATTGGGCAGGGTCGCCACGCGGGTCGCATTTGGGATTCAAAGAGCATCGGTATCAAGCGGATACGATACGGCAGGCTCTTCCGCTTGAATGGAGCGAGGTAAAGCCGATTCTCCTGCCAGGGGAAGATCATCCTCGCGAAACGTTGATTTCGTCTGTTGCGGTTCATTGCATCGAAGATGTCCGGCTTATTTCCAAGGGAATGCGGAGGATTCTGTCGAGGGAACGCGTTATGACCCCGGTCGGAAAAGTCCAGCAATTGGACACCTATTGCATGCGATGGCTGATGCGGCAACCGGGGCGCGATTTTGCAGAGAAAGGAGGTGTCCGGCAGCGCATCATGGCGGTTGTGCGAAACGAGCAGTATGATACGTTGGAAAACCGGGTGTTCAAAGACTTTTTGATTCGTGCCGCAAATCTGGCCGAAAGTTATCTTGACGAGAATCTGGAACGCTTTCCGCATCATCGGGTCTGTCGTGCCGTGAAGGATTTCCGGACCGTCTGCCAGGTTGTGTTGGAGATGCCGGAGATGAATCGTATCTCCGGACTGTCGGCGATGCCGCAGCCGAATTACGTTTTGCAGCAGGACAATCGATATTCAAAGATTTGGGACGCATACAGGAAAATTGTCCAACTGGCAAATCTGGCGGAAAAGTTGTGGGGTTGCCGCGAAGACCTAAAAAGGGAACTGGAAGGTTTGGCAAAAGAGTGCGAATGGCAAGTGGAGAACGGCGAAAAAGCGCTCTTCCGTTCCCGTATTTGGACCAAGCCTTTGGACGGAAATCTTCCTATCATCGAAAAACATGCGGACTGGGATCATACCCTGGCAGGGGAGGACGTGCTAAAGAGGCGCCGGAATGATGATCCATTCTTTTCTGACGATGGGCAGATTGGTATTGTTGACGTGAGCGGGGATCATTGCTGGGGCAAGGCTTTGTGTATAGGCGGATTGCATGCAAATGCCAAATCGCGGATTTTCCGGGAGACCTATCCGTTGTTGGACGATGAACGCGGAAACGCCAGAAAGATTGGGGTGTCCGAGATATTTCCGGTACTCAACCAAGAGAAAGTCCAGGAAAACAGCGGAAAGTTGAGGGACGCGGAATCGCTTGCAAAAGCCTATTGCGCACGGTTATCTGGAGAATACAGAAACATACGTCGAGAAATGAATGAGCTCGTCGTTCTTTCTCCTGACGAATGGAATGCCGTAACCCAGGAAATCGTCATTCGTTCCTTCCCTATGTTTGAACGAGCGAAGATCCATCTCCTTTGGCGCAGTGTGGCAACGGTCATCGGGTTCGATGAGGAAATCCAACAGTGTCTCACGGCCGAGAACGATATGGTTTCCGTTCTCGATATCCGGGAGGACGGAAAGGTTCTGGTGACGCGATTAATGTATCTCAAAGACGTATCGGATCAGAAACGGCTTGTGCCACAACGGAGCGCTTATTGGCGAAACGGTAAAAGGAATGATGACAACTATTGCTGGTTTGACCAACAGAAATGCGGCAACATTTTTTACCATATTCGAAACGCCAAGGTTGTCTGCATATCGGGGCGGATTCCGGCGACATTGCGAGAATTCCTGGTAAAGGAATGCCATTATCAGGAGGATTCCCCCGGCAGAGGAAGGGCGACTTACGAAGGGGTGTCTTGGACAGTGTTGAGCGATGGCGAGAATGGTTGGAGCCAGAGGAAAGGCGCCGTTTCTTTTTGTCACGACCATGCAATGAAAACACTTTACTATGATGAACTTGAGGCGATGTGGTTTGTCGGGCAGTCTGACAAGGAGGAAGTCGTGAAACACGTGCTCGTACAAGCCAATGCCCGATTCAAAGGCGGTGCAACAGAGACTGCTCAATTGCCCGCGGGCGTATTCTCGATTGGGGCAGGGCAGAATGCCATTGAGTTCTTGTTTCATATCGGGAATCTGGAATCGACGACATATCTTCATTCCTATAAAGAGGATTTTCCCATTTCGCCGAAAAAGAATGTGCTATTGTCCGGGAGTATTTCGGTATCACCGGGCCAGGGTATTGCGATTACAACTGTCGAGGCTCCAGACTTTTTCAAAAGGCCTATTGAACTTGACTATGTGAAAAACATGGAGAGAAGTAGGAAAACGATAGAAACGCTTGAAGAGCAAATGCGTCGAAGTTTTCCGCCGACATGCGCGCGAGTCGAGGCGTTTGCAAAGAGCGATTATGAAAGGCCAAATTCTCCATTGAATAAAATTGAGAGGGACGTTAAATCCTATTTGAAGGACGGTACTCTATTGGCAGCGGATACATTTGCGAAAGCACGGCGGAAAACTGTTGCCGATTTAAGTAACGGTGAGAGCAAGTTGAATTTGCTGGACCGCAAAAACGTGTTTGGAAATGCCGGAGGAGCACTTCGCCCTTTTTGGCTGTCCGCGGTAGAGGAGAGGCAGTTGATTCAGAAACTTTTAGCGGATAAATGTACCCGCTTGCTAGCATGGACATATCGCGGAAATCTACTCAAACCATGTGTCGCGCGTATTGTTGATTCCTATTGCAAGGGTGCGCGTCTCCAAAATGCGGAGGTCACCTTCTTGTCGAATTGTCTATCCGAAAAAGGAATGGAAGAGTTGGAGAACAAGACTCTGACGGAACTGTTGAAAAGACTTGAAGAAGGGGCGGCTAATGGTAACAATCTGCGCCTGTTCTACAATTTGTTGCAGTTTGACGAGAAAATATTCGACAAGTTCAAAGATCTCTTTCCTCTCGATCGCAGTGTAGACGTCATCGCAAAACTTCTCGATATTATGAATGGGTATAAAGAGAACGGAAACCCCAATAATTACAGTTCGTGCCTGCGGGTGTTTCTGTATTTTCTCCGGTTACGCAAAAGAGATCGGAATTTCATGCGACCAAAAGACTGGTTTCCGGACGAAGAAGAGGCCGACTGTAAGCAACAGAGCAGACTTTACGACAAGGCCGTCAAAGAACTGAATGAACCTATAAGCAATGAAGGAAGTAGCCTGGAAATGCTACGGAAAGTTGCTTTGGAGTATGTTGAAGGGAATGGAACAATTGATGGTCTTGTTATGGTAAAATCGGGAGAGACGGATGAGTAATTGGACAGAATTCCGCAATTTTTGCAGCTATTGCATTGACTGCGTCAAGTATTCCGAGAAAAGTCAGGAATATCTTTTTCCCAATCAGCTGAACACAAATTTCATGCTTCCGGCTTTAGGGTACGACTGGCTTCAAAAGGAAGAGTTTGATATTCCGACAACGCAGGAGCAACGATACATCAGGACGGCGCTTTTGACAGCGGAGGAGTCGGACGAGTTGTTTATTGGCTATCCGTTGAGCTCGTTCATTTCGACAGGCGGTGCGCATTGTCTGTCCCCCGTCATGCTGTTTCCGGTCACGGTTTCGACACTTGGGCAGGGGTTGACCACAGGATTGCGGATTACGATCGACCGGAGAGGCATAGAGATCAACAAGGCGTGGCTCGAGTTTCATGTTCCGCGCGATCAGCACCCCCGTTTCGCCAGAGCTTGCGAGAACTCGTTGAATGGGATGAATTTGGACGTAGAGAATGTGCTGTCGTTTATATCCGCCCATTTCAGAAAAAATGAAGCGATTGATTCAAACAGACTGTCGTTAAAGTTGAGCCCTCCGGAAGGGAAGAGCGACAATTTGTTGAATACGGCGGTACTCTTCATCGGTAGTTCAACGAAATACACACGCACGCTCATCAAAGAACTCACTCAAATCAGAGTCGAGCCGGACGAGGTGCTAGACCAAACAGCTTTGGCGCATGTTTTCAGAAATCCGCCACTCGAAATCAAGGAGGCAAGCGACGAAGAGAAGAAGGTTCCCGTCTTGTTCACGAAGAACCCACTGAACGATGGGCAATATCGTGCGATCGAGGAGGCGTTGAATCATCCTGTCAGCAAAGTAACGGGGCCTCCCGGGACAGGAAAGTCGCACATGTCCGTCAACCTGATTGAGAACGAGGTCTTCAACGGGGGCAGTGTTCTCTTTACGAGCAAAAACCATAAAGCGATTCATGCCGTATATGAGATGTGCCAAGACAACAAACCCCGGGAAGGGTTTGACTTTGTCTCATTCTGTACGATTCCCGGCAACGATTCGGTCTGTCAATGGGATAAAATGTATGACGAGATTGAAAAAAAGCGAGATCTCGTTACAGACTACCTGAACAAGAGCGGCAGAACCAATCTGCCGAAAAACAATGACCAAATTCCTTTTCCGGCCTTGGATTCCATTAATCATGCACAAGGCATGTTCCGGGACGCGAATGCGTATGTGAAGAAATACGACGTTTTCCGCAAAAAGCTTTCGCATTTCGAGCAGTTGATGGTCGAAACCGAGAAATCCCTTTCCGCACTTTCCGGAATCCCAGTTTCAGAGCTCCAAAAGAAGTTGCAGAAATTGGCGGAATTTCTGAAAACGCTTGATTGGGAGCGATTCCAAACGGATGATGAATGGTTGCGGAAATTGGCGAAATGTTTGGAATTGCTTAAGAAAGAAGAATCTACGTCAGAAACCGATTCGGCATGGATCCGGCTGATGTTGTGGGTCAGGCGGTTTGTTTTCTTCCGGAAAAGGCCCGACGTCATCAAACAATTGAAAGCAATTGCTCCAGGGCTTGCGGCTGCGTATTCAAAGCCATCGACCATAAAGAAAAACGCCCGGAGACTCCTCCGCACCATAAAATTCCGGGAGAAGCTGGAAGAATTTCGCAAGACCGAGATGGAGGTGATTCGGCAGGAAGAGAGCGAATGCAATTACGAAGAGTTGGAAACGAGTCTTCTGCAGGCACTGAAAACGATTCAGGCATGCAGTAAAGACGCCTTTGTGGATTTTTTATGCCAAAAGGTGAATGACATGGCCGATGGCTCTTTGCTGGACAAGATGAAAGACGCCGTCGATGGCTTGGTTGCGCCGTTGCCGTTTATGACTCAAAACCCGATGAAAGGCAAGTATGACGAAGCGTTGCGGTTGTTTGGAGCGTTCCACAAGATTTTCCCGGCTTGGGGGGTGACGCTGCTTTCGCTCAGGAAGGCTTCTCCCTGTCTGCCGGGGGTATTTTCGCTGGTGTTGATCGATGAAGCGTCCCAATGCGAAATACCTCCCATGATTCCTGCGTTATTCCGTGCGAAGCGTGTGGCTGTCGTGGGCGATACGAAGCAGTTTCCGCCGGTCATCACCATGAAGAAGAAGCTGGACGAGAAATTGTGCAAGGTTCATGGCGTAGAAAGAAAGTTCATGTTCAGCGAGAACAATGTTTTCAGCGTTATCCCGCGATCCGGCGCGGAAATCATTGAACTTTCCGAGCATTTCCGTTGTACGGACGAGATTGCCATGTATTGCAATGAGGAATTCTACAAAGGAAAACTTTGTCCAAGCGTAGGCGACAGGAACAATCAGGGATACGATGCATACGGCTTGAAGCCGGGGATGGATTTTATCGATGCTCGCGATGGGGATGAGGCGGAGATCGACTGTGCCATCGAATATCTGAAGAAACTCCGGAAGAATGGATTCAAGGGGACTGTCGGTGTCATCAGTCCGTTGCGAAAATTGGCAAATGAGATGAAAACGGTTTGTTTTCGTCAAGCGCAAGCCTTGCCGGTCGGGCTCACGGATGAACGGATCAATACAGCCAATGGATTTCAAGGCGGACAGTGCGACATCATCGTTTTTCTGCTAGGACTCAACGAGAATCGGAAGAATGGAGAAGAATGGTATATCACGGATAAAGACAACAAGTATATCTTCAATGTCAGTGTGAGCCGTGCGAAGGTATGCTTTGTCGCGATCGGGAACAAAGACAGAGCCGAAAACTCGGGGTTGTCTCACATTCAAAAGCTGATTCCCGGAGAAAGGATTCCGAAAAACGTGAAAATAGGACCCGGCGAAAAACGGCTCCAAGAAGCGTTGACGAATGCCGGCATCGAGACAATAGCGCAATATCCGGTTCTCGGGAGATATCTCGATCTGGCCATTGTCGATGAGGCGCGGAATCTGAAAATCGACATTGAAGTCGATGGCCAAGCCTATCATTTAGACCGGAACGGCTGCCGGAAGAACGACGACATCCATCGCGATCTTCTCATGGCAACCAATGGATGGAAAGTGCTGCGTTTTTGGCACTATGAAGTCATAGAGCATACCGCTGCCTGTGTGAAAAAGGTGCGAGAAGCGATCGGAAAATGTTCCAAAGAACGGGATGCGGGACGGAAGCGAGGCGTGTGCGGCGCGGGATGTGACGGTTCGGTACGATAGGGGATATTGCGCCCTCGCCAAGATCTCCAAATCTTTGGGTTTTTCCTGCGGACAAAGATTGGGACAACTGGGACGGAGGGGACTTTCGGGCCAACATTGCCCCATCGCCCTCCGAAAAACCGGGATAAGGGTGTTTATTCGAATTCGACGACTTCCTGGATTGTTTTTCCGTCGCGTTCGATTTCGAAGACGAACATGGTTCCGCGGCCCTCGATAAACGAAGCGATGAGGGCCTCTGCGCGGCGGCGATTTGCCATGAGGAGTTTGTTCACGCTTTTCACGACATCGCCTTCGCGAAGACCTGCCGCGGCGAACAGGTCGGCCTCGCCCTCGACGCCGACGCGGTAGCCGTCGATACGGCTTTCGCCATCGGGGTCGGTCACGTAGACCGGATCCATGGAATCGAAGATTTGGAGAAGCCGTTCGGGTTCGTTCCGCAGTTCATCGTAGTAGGAGAGCACCTGTTCGCGGTTGAACATCCAGCGGTTGGGAAAGACCTCCCGGCCGCCGAACCGTTTTGCGGCCTCGGCGCGCGTTTTGGGGCCGGTTGAAGCTTCGGATTGTGCGCTCTCGTTTTTCTCTTGGGCCGGATGCGGTGGCGGGGGTGTATGCGGGCCCTTTTCGAGGAAAATCTGTTCATCGCCATCGGGGCCGGAGAGGGTGACCGAATCGGTCGATACGGCGGCGAGGACGACACCCGGGATGACCTCTTGGTGGCGGCTGACGATACTTTGTCGCACCTCGATGCGATCATCCAGAACCGCCATTGGTTCATTGGCACCGCTGTCGGAGACCCCGAAGATGGTTCCGGCGAGGCGGAAGCGTTTCGCGAGAGCGCCCGGGGAGCCCGGGGACGGCGGGAGCAGCACGTCCGTGATGCCGTCGAGCAAGTGTTCCCGCGACTCGGGGGAGCGGGAAGCGGTGGAGGGCTCTGCGTTGTCCGGGCTGTCACCGGGTGTTTTTGCGGCATTTGCGGCCGACCATGACGAGAGAGCCAGTACGAAAGAAAAAACTGCACCGGCCGCGGCAGCGGCGGCGAGCAGTTGGAAAAGGTGTCGGACAGGAGGAATCATAAGCCGGATTCTGTATCCGCTCCGAGGAGCGGTTCGGATCATTCATCTAAGCAATCAACCCGAAACGCCGGTCCGGCAAGCCGGACGAACCCGTGCGGGCCGCACGATACGTTTCTTATTTGATCTTGCTCCGGATGGGGTTTGCCTTGCGCAGGCGCTTTCGCGCCAACACGGTGGTCTCTTGCACCGCCTTTTCACCCTTGCCGGGGCGAACCCCGGCGGTTTCTTTTCTGTGGCACTTTCCATCCGTGTGTTTTGCACACACGCTTCCCGCCATTACAGCGGGACATCCTGCCCTATGGAGTCCGGACTTTCCTCCGGCGCGAGCCGGCGATCCGTCATCCTCCTGTCCGGCAGAAGTCTTTTTTTTTGGGGGGGAGGAGCGTGGAGCGGGTGTTTTTTTGATTGTGGAAGCGGCACCCGCGCCACGATTGCGTAACGGCAAACGGATTGTTCCGGACTAGTAGAGAATCCGTCCGCAGTAGTCGCAGGTAACGATTTTCATGTTGACCGGGTTATCGAGCAACAAGGCATTCCGTTGCACCTCCTGGTTCTTCGAAGCGGTCAAGCGCATGTGGCAACCGCCGCAGCAAAGCGTTCCGTCGGAGTGTTTGACATGAACGAGCACGGGGAAGAACTTTTTGCCGAGGCGTTCGTAGTAGGAAAGGAAGCGGCGTTTCTCGGGCGTATCGAGGGCGGCGCGGAGGACTTCGCGTTCCTTTTCGGCGGTCTGTTCGCGATCGTGGTAGGTGACCAGGTCGCGGTTATAGCCGGCGAGTTCATCGGAGATGCGGTCGCTCTCGTTTTGGAGCAGGACTTCGGTTTCGGAGATGATGGTGCGGGTTTCTTCGAGTGTTTCGCGGGCTTTTGCGAGGCGTGCCTCTTCGGCGTCGAGGCGGTCTTGGAGTCCGGCGATTTGGCGTCCCATAGCGGCGATTTCCTTCATATCGCTCAATTTGGAACGAACCTCTTCCTGGCGGGCGATATCGGCGCGGAGGGAATCGATGATGGTTTCGATGGAGCGGATATTCCGTTCAGCCCTTTCGATGCCCTGGTTGAGGTCGGAAATCTGTTTTTCGTACTGATCGCGGGTTTCGGAAGCGGCCTTGCGGCGTTCCGGGATTTCCTTGATATTTTTGATCCATTCTCGGATTTGTTCATCCTTGGCTTGCAAAGCCAGCAAATCGTCAATCACGCTCACGGCGTATCTCCTAAATATGAAGTGGTCGGATAGTAAGGACGGCAGACTACCAAAAGGAGTTCTGCGTGTCAAGGTTGTTGACTTTTCCCAATCCTTTTGCGATAATTCCCCGCGTTCGTTTCCCTACTTGAATTTTTTCGTTTCATTTTTCCATGAAGGGGCCCTTGATTTGTCGGCTTTGTCCACGCCAGTGTGGTGTGAATCGGACGGCCGGGGAGTTGGGGCGTTGCCGGGCCGGAGGGGTGTTGCGGATTTTCCGGTGGGGAGCGCATCATGGCGAAGAGCCGCCGATTTCCGGAACGAAAGGAAGTGGAACGGTCTTCTTTTCCCATTGTCCGCTTGGGTGCATTTATTGCCAGAATTATCCATGGACGGCGGGGGGAGCGGGCGAGGACATTTCGACGGAGCGGTTAGCGGCGATTCTTCGGTCTCTCGCCGAGATTGGTTGTCACAACTGGAATCTCGTCACTCCCGAACCTTGGCTACCCTGGATTCAAGAGGCGGCGGATTCTGTACGGGCCGATGGCATCCGACTCCCTTTCGTCTACAATACGAGCGCCTATGTGCGCCCGACAACTGCACAGGAATACCGAACGCTTCAAGATATCGTTTGTGCCGATCTCCGATATGCCTCCAGCGCGTGTGCGAAGGAGGCGTCCTTTGCGGCGGACTATCCGGACGTTGCCCGCGACTACATTCGTTGGTGTCGCGATCAGGTCGGACCGCTGGAATGCGATGAGAACGGGATTGCCATCCGCGGGCTCATTGTCCGGCTGTTGGTTCTTCCAGGGCATCCGGAGGAGGCGGTACAAAGTCTCCGATGGCTAGCCCGGACATGTGGAACGGGGCTTCACGTTTCTCTCATGTCGCAATATACGCCGGCGCACATGGCACTCCGGAAACCCGGTTGGGACCGTGAGATCACGGAAGAGGAGTTTGCGCAGGTAACGGACGAGGCGGATCGTCTGGGCATGGACACGGGATGGACGCAACCATACGGAACCGCGACAGGCGACGACGAGCTACTCGGCAAGAACATGCCGGCGGGCGAAGCGACAGTCGGGACGCCACGGATTTCAGAAGCAGACGAACCCCCTTTGACGTAGACTTTTCCTTTCTTCAACCTTATTTCAATTAACACCAAACCACTCCAACACCATGAGCGGACATAGCCACTGGGCAACGACCAAACACGCCAAGGCAGCAGCCGACGCAAAGAAGGGCAAGATTTTCTCCCGTATTGCGAAGGAAATCATGCTGGCTTCCAAGGTAAACGCCGATCCGAATACGAACCCGGCGCTTCGCACCCTTATTGAAAAGGGCCGCAAAGCGAACATGCCGAAGGAAAACATCGAGAATGCGATCAAGAAGGGTGCAGGCACGCTGGAAGGCGCTGCGGCCTTTGAAGAGATCACGTACGAAGGATATGCAGCCGGTGGTGTTGGGCTGATCGTCAATGTTTTGACGGACAACAAGAATCGTGCCGCTGCCGAAGTCGGCCACATTTTCAAGCGCAACGGCTCTGACTTTGCGACGCGTGGTTCGGTTTCCCGCAACTTTGAGCGCAAAGGCACGATTCTCGTGGCAGCCGATGCCAAGATGGGCGACACGCCGATTACGGAAGACGCCTTGATGGAGATTGTGCTGGAAGCCGGTGCCGAAGATCTCGTTGCCACGGATGACGGGTACGAGATCACGACCTCTCCGTCCGACTATCAAGCGGTTGTGACGGCGCTTGAGCAGAAGGGCATCCCGACGGTTTCCTCCGAAGTCGCCTATCTTCCGATTGAAGGCACGACGGTTGCGGTCAACGACGTTGCGCTTGCCAAGCAGATTTTGAAGTTTGTCAACGCGGTCGACGACAACGAAGATGTTCAGGAAGTCTTCCACAACGCGGACATTCCCGACGACATTCTCGAGCAGGCGGAAGCCGATCTCTAGGAAGATGCCGCAATCGGACCATTCCAGATCTGAAGAAAAGCCATCGTGATTTTGGCGGTGGCTTTTCTTCTTGTTCTCTTATCGGATCCGGTTGTTGGGGATATTCCTGTTTTCCGTATTTTATCTTTGTCGTACTGCATCATGACAGCATCGAATTCCGGTTGTCAATCTGCAGAGAACACATCGCCTTCCGTGGAAGAGGAGGTTGTGCGCGAGTTGGGCGAG
>JBJEVW010000101.1:0-3914 GCA_051884735.1 Kiritimatiellia bacterium
AACCGATGAGGTTGCGTTACCGGGGGCTTTTGCATTTCTATGGGATGGTAGTGAATCGAATTTGGAAAGAAAGAGAGAGAAAGATCTTTGGAAAGGCGTTTTCCTTCCTCAGAGCGCCTCCAGAATTTGTGCGGCTTTTTTGCGGCGGGGGACGAAGGATGGTCGTGCAGAATACGATGAAGGATGACCTCGGCTTCGCCCTTATGGAAAGATTCGAGAGCGAACCAAGCCTCCATATACAGAATATCCGGAAACTCAGACGAATCGGCAAGGAATATTGGTCTTCCAACGATTTGCCTTATCAGCAAAGAAAATTCGCGTCAAGCGACACCGATTTCGTGGGTGCTTCGTTATTCGGACAAAGATTGGGACAACTGGGACGGATGGGACTTTTGGGACAGATTTCACGTTCTTCGCCGGCATTTACACACCAACAACAACTGGGACGGATGGGACTTTTGGGACAGATTTCACGTTCTTCGCCGGCATTTGCACACCAACAACAACTGGGACGGATGGGATTTTTGGGACAGTTTTCACGCACCATTGCCCTATTGAACCCCAAAAAATCCATCCTATGTGAAAACATTCTACGCCTCCTCGCCACTTGGAAAAGGCTGCGGTATTTTTGCGAGACGGAGAACATATCGTTGAGCAATTGGTTGCAAGGAATTGACATGTTTCCGGGAGGGTTCACCCCGAAAACCGGGATAAGGGTAAAGGGAATTTTACATCGATTTTACAGATGTCGACTTTTTGGTTTTACATAGCGGACCTATTCTTTTGGCATTCACCACAACGATGAAAGAAAAAGACATGAAAAAGACTGCATTTGTTTTGCCGGCTGCGATGCTGGCCTTGACGGCTCTTGTCGGATGTTCCACCAAAGAGATGGGCGGCGTTGTCACGACCGATGGTTCAACCTCGATGGAGCGGGTCATCTGCACCATCGGCGAAGCCTTTTTGGAGACCAATCCGCGGATGCGTTTCACCTACAATCCGACGGGTTCCGGTTCCGGCATTCAGGCGGTTCAGGAGGGGCGCTGCGACATTGGCCTGTCCAGCCGTGCCCTAAAAGCGGAAGAAGTTGCGCAAGGATTGACCGGCACGGTGCTGGCCTATGATGGCATTGCCATTATCGTCAATCCGAACAATCCGGTCTCCGATTTGGATGTTGCGACGGTCGCCAAGTTGTACAAGGGCGAAATCGCCAACTGGAAAGAAGTCGGCGGAGAGGATTTGCCGGTGGTTCTCATTGGGCGTGAAGCGGGAAGCGGCACCCGGAGCGGATTCGAGGAAGCAACGGGCACGAGCAAGAAATGCAAGTATCGCCAAGAGTTGACGTCCACGGGCAATGTGATTACGGCCGTCGCGCAGAATCCGGGAGCCATTGGATACGCCTCGCTTGCCTCGATCGAGAAAAGCGTAAAAACACTGAAGATTGGGGGCGTAACGCCCACGGAGGAAACGGTCAAGGCCGGGCAGTATGCCGTTCAGCGTCCCTTTGTGATGGTTACGAAGACGGGCGTTCCGCTTTCCGCCGCGGCCCAGACCTTCTTTGACTATGCCCGCTCCAAGGACGGCGCGAAACTGATTGCCAAGGCGGGGGCTGTCGCGGCTAACTAGGAATCTGACGGAATCGGGAATCAAGCCATGTACAAGAAACAACAGTTGATGGAGCGAGCCGTTCACGGGATCTTCCTCCTGTTGGGCCTGGTGACGGTGGGTTGCGTTCTGCTCATCACGTTGTATCTGGTGGTATCGGGTATCCCCGCCATCCGGGAAATCGGGCTTGCCGATTTTCTGTTCGGGGATACTTGGGCCTCCACTGGGGCAGAACCGAAATTCGGCATTTTGCCGTTTCTGCTCACTAGCGTCTATGGCACGGCGGGCGCGGTTCTGTTCGGGGTTCCGATTGGCTTTCTCACGGCGGTGTATCTTGCCAAGATGGCTCCGGCATCGGTTCGCGGCGTCGTCGAGTCGGCGGTCAGTCTGCTCGCAGGCATCCCATCGGTGGTTTACGGGCTTGTCGGCATGTTGGTTTTGGTTCCGGGCATCCGGAAGCTCTTCCATGTGCCGGACGGGGCCGGGCTGCTGGCGGCCATTGTGGTGTTAGCGGTGATGATTCTCCCGTCCATCATCAAGGTATCCGTAACAGCGTTGGAGGCGGTTCCGAAGGAATACGAAGAAGCGTCGTTGGCGTTGGGTGCGACACCGGTGGAGACTTGGTTTCGCGTTTCCGTGCCTGCGGCGCGCAGTGGCATTGCGGCCGCGGTTGTTTTAGGCGTAGGCCGTGCCATCGGGGAAGCGATGGCGGTCATGATGGTTTCCGGAAATGCGCCCAACATGCCGGGATTGTTCGAAAGTGTACGGTTTCTCACGACGGCGGTTGCCAGCGAGATGGCGTATTCAAGCGGATTGCAACGGGAAGCACTCTTTTCCATTGCGTTGGTGCTCTGTTTCTTCATTCTGCTCATCAATGCCGTCATGAATGCCTGTCTGAAGCGGAACAAGGAGGGATAATAGGATGGACAGCAAAACGATCCCCGTGGAGCGGAACCTTTCGATTTGGACGATGCGGATCTTGCCGGTCTTGGCATCGGCGCTCACGTGCGGCGTGACCTTGTTTTTGATTGGCTATGTGCTTGTCAAAGGGGTTCCAAACGTCACGTGGCGACTTGTCTCCACCAAAGTCAGCTATCTGTCGGGAACCATCGGCATCTTGCCGGACATTTTAAACACGGTCTACATCATTGTCGCCACCCTGTTTTTGGTTCTCCCGCTTGGTGTTGGAGCGGCCGTTTACTTGACCGAGTATGCGCAGAACAAGAAACTCGTGACGGCGATCGAGTATGCGGCCGAGACGCTTTCGGGCATTCCGTCCATCATCTTCGGTTTGGTTGGAATGCTGCTTTTTGCCAATGCGTTCGGTTCCTGTCTCTTGGCGGGGGCGCTGACGCTGGTGATGATGAATCTGCCGACGGTCATGCGGACCGCGCAGGAAAGTCTGAAAACCGTACCTGCCAACCTGAGAGAAGGGGGCTTCGGGTTGGGAGCCGGCAAGTGGCGTGTCATTCGGACGGTGGTGCTTCCCGGGTGCATTGATGGTGTGGTCACGGGGTGCATCCTGTCGGCGGGACGCATTTTGGGCGAATCGGCCGCGCTTCTGTTCACGGCGGGCGTGGCGCACACGCTCAACGGGTTCATCACGGGGCTGGCGAGTCCCGGCGCAACCCTTACGGTCGCGCTGTATTTGTATGCGAACGAGCCGCGGCCGGGTGCACAGGAAGCATCCTTTGCGATTGCGGCCATTTTGATGGTATTGACGATGGCGATCAATGGCATCGCCGTCTTGACCGGACGGTATTTCAGAAAAAGGAGAGCACAATGAGTTCAATTATGACCGCGAAGGACCTCTGTTTATGGTATGGCGGAACACAAGCCTTGAAAACGATCAATCTGGACATTGAGGAGCATTCGATTACCGCCCTCATCGGTCCCTCCGGTTGCGGAAAGTCGACCTTCTTGAAAACGCTCAATCGGATGAACGATCTCGTGCCGAACGTGAAGATCACGGGAGAAGTCCGGTATCAAGGCGACGATATTTTCGCACCGGGTGTAGACGTAAATCAGTTGCGGAAAGAAATCGGCATGGTTTTCCAGAAACCGAATCCCTTCCCGATGAGCATTTACGACAACATAGCATACGGACCCCGCACGCACGGCATCCGGAACAAAGCGAAGCTGGACGAACTGGTCGAGCAGTCGCTCCGCGGTGCGGCGATTTGGGACGAAGTCAAAGACCGGTTGAAGAAGAATGCGCTCGGCTTGTCGGGCGGGCAGCAGCAGCGGCTCTGCATTGCGCGGGCGTTGGCGGTTGAGCCGAAGATTCTGCTCATGGATGAGCCGACCAG
>JBJEVW010000102.1:0-3903 GCA_051884735.1 Kiritimatiellia bacterium
CGTGCGCATTACACTGCGGCGCGATGGGGACATCGCGCCCTACCGGCCATGCCGCCCGTGCGCATTACCCTGCGGCGCGATGGGGACATCGCGCCCTACCGGCCATGCCGCCCGTGCGCATTACACTGCGGCGCGATGGGGACATCGCGCCCTACCGGCCATGCCGCTCCATCGCTCACGCCCGTGTGCACCGCGCCATCCCATTTACGCAGAGAGCGGCTCAACTGGAAAATCCGCCCCCTATGGTTCTTCCTCCGCAACATCCGAAAACGGCTTGCCGGCACGGACGCCCAGCACCGTTTTGTACACCTCGCGCAAACCATCCCGGAAAATCCGGAAATTGTAGCGCGTGTCGATCAGCTCGCGGCTCTGCAAAGCCAGCTCGTGCCGCTGCTCCGGATGCCTGGCCAGCTCCGCAACCGCACCGCCAAACGCCTCCGGCGTCAAATCCGCCAAACGCGCCGTCTTCTCGCTCAGAATCAGCCGGTTCGCCGGATGATCCGTGGCGACAATCGCACGCGAGACCTTCAAATAGTCCAGCAATTTCAGCGGGGTATTCACCCCCTGAATGCGCGGAGAAAGCAAAATGTCGGAGGCCGACAAATAGCACGGCAGCTCATCCGGCGGTATTTTCCCGAGAAAGGTGACGCGCTCCTCGCAATGGCGCTCCCGTAACCAACTGCGCCACTCGTCAATCTGCTTCGCCGTTCCGCCAATGATGACAAACCGGAGCCTAGGCGCTTTTTCGACCGCCACCGGAATCGAATGGAACAAAAGATCGATTCCTTGATAGACCTCGAAGGACCCGACATAGGTCGCCAAGACTTCACCAGGCGCTTTCTCCATCTTCGCCCGTGCCGCCTCCGTTCCGGCTGCATCCGGTTCCACCAGCGAGGACGGAATGTCGCTGACGCAAAAGGCCGGCGTTCCGCAATGCAGCGTCTCGACTTGCTTCACTAGCCCGGGGCCCGTCCCGATGACGGCATCCGAATGGCGCATCACAAAACGCTCCACTGCCGCATAGGCGCGGATGACAAGGCTCTTCTTGTAGCTCGCTGCATCCGAATGCTTTTCAAAAACAACGCGCGCACGCCCCAAACGCCCGAGAATCCACGCCAATAGCCCGCAATCCTCCACGCCATGGACAACCGCATACCGGTGCCGGCAAAGCAGCCCCAACGCCCGCAAAAAAATCAAGCCGTCAAAGGCCAGCTTCAAGGGCGAGGGACCAATCGAAATCGTTTTCGCCCGAAAAAGATTCGCCACCCGCAAAATGCGGACCCCTTCCACCGGTCGGTCTTCGCCAATAGGAAGCGTCAGAAAATCGACCGCATAGCCGTTGTCGCGCAAAGACCGGAGATCGTAGCCAAGCCGGATTGGCGAACCGCGCCACTGGAAATAGGGTTGCGACGCGAGAAACAAGACGCGGGGCTTTTTCCCCGCTACAGGCATTTCGTTTGTCCTCATCCAATCATCTCCTTGGCACGCCGGCGTGCCCATGAATCGGCTTCCGACAACGCATCCAGACTCGGAACGCCAAAACAAGGCGGCGTCTCCTCGACGACTTGCTCCACAATTTTCCAGATGCCGCTAAACCGGATCCGCTCTTCCAAAAACGCCTCTACCGCAATCTCGTTGGCCGCATTCATCGTGCAGGTCGCGACCCCGCCTTTGAACGAGGCTTCCCGTACAATGCGCAGACTCGGAAACCGCTCGACGTCCGGCTCCGAAAAATGAAGCGTGGCCGCCTGGGCAAGCCGTAGCGTCGGCAGTGTCCGGTTTTCCAGACGCTGCGGCCAGCTCATGGCATACTGAATCGGCACCCGCATATCCGGAAAGCCCAATTGCGCCAATTGGGCGCCATCCGTAAATTCGACAAGCGAATGCACAATGCTCTCCGGATGAACCAAAACGCCAATGCGGGATGCCGGAATGTGGAATAGCCACCGGGCTTCCAGAATTTCCAGCCCTTTGTTCATCATCGTTGCAGAGTCGATCGTGACCTTCGGCCCCATGCGCCAACGCGGATGCTTCAATGCCTGCGAGGGCGTCACCGTATCGAAATCAATCTCCGGATGGAAGAAAAAGGGGCCTCCCGATGCCGTCAGCCAAAGTTTCTCGATAAGGGGCTCGACCGCCTCCGGCGCTTCTTCGGTTCCTTTCCGGTTTCGCACGCACCACGGCAATGTCTTCCTGCCGCAAAGCACCTGAAAAATCGCACTGTGCTCTGAATCGATCGGCAAAAGGTTCACGCCTTTTGCTTCGGCGCGGCTGCAGACAAGCTCGCCCGCCGCCACCAGCACTTCCTTCGTGGCAAGCGCGACATCGTGCCCAGCCTCGATCGCCGCCAGCACCGGACGCAGCGCCGCCATGCCCACCATGGCACAAATCACCAAATCGGCATCCGGCAACGTGGCAAGCGCTTCAACGCCTTCCGCACCCGAAAGGACCTCTACGCCATTGCCAAGCGATTCCGCCGCCTTCTTCGCCGCAGCCGGATTCGCCAACGCCAAATGCGTTACGCCAAACTCCGCCGCTTGCGCCACGACACGCTCCGCCTGTCGCCCCGCCGCCAAACCGACAACGCGAAACCGACCGGGCAACGATTCGACAATGCGGAGGACATTTTCGCCAATCGATCCCGTACTGCCGAGTACAACTATTTTTTTCTCGTAATCCATGCTTCGATTCTACCATCTTTTTCAAGAAAATGCTCGTTCCATCCGCAAATCATCACCCGTCTGCTCCCTTGCGCCCACGCGCCCCTCGCCACCATCCCGAATAAACTGGGCGTTTTGCATGCCCCGGCTCCGTGGCGGCTCGCCTACTGCCCGTGGCGGCTCGCCACTCGGGACTCCCGACCCCGTGGCGGCTCGCCTACTGCCCGTGGCGGCTCGCCACTCGTGCTTACAGCAACTGCTTGAGAATCAACCGGAAAGGCACAATGCCGACATCCACCGCATCGTGAAATTCCGCACGACTCTTCGCCTCGAGCGCCTGCCCTGCCTGCCGCACCAGCAGCGCCATCGATTGCTGCAATCCAAACTGCATGGCCGGCGTCAAATGCCACCCGCGCAAATGCCTAATCACAACCGGCGCCTCTTGCGCAAACCATCGGTTCAAATCCTGCGGAATCCATTTTCCGTCCACCTTTTCAAAGACAAATTCCGCGCCCGGCGCATCGGCATAGCAAATCGCCACCAGCCCATTGCCAAGCGCACGAGCCGTTGCTTCCGGCGGGGACAACGGGGGCAACTTTTCTTTTACGCTGGACATCATCAGCCCCGGTATGTCCAACATCGGTTCCAACCCGCCTTCCGACAACTTCTTTTGGTTGGCCGCCTTGGCAAATGCCGCAATGCGCCCGCCCCAAAGTGCCGTCATCGTCTTTGCATCTTCCCTTTTCAATGTCGCAGGCAGAATCCCCTCTTCCAACAGCCGCTCGGAAGCATACGGAAACTGCTTGACCATCACACCCCCCGCCCGGTATAGGAAATTCTGCAGTCCCTTCCACGTTTCTTCATCGATTTTCGAGGCACCCGTCGAAACCAATGTATTCACCATGCGCTGATGCGAATCCGGCAACAACCGATACACCCCATGAAGATCGGCCGACAAAATCGCGCGGTGGAACTTCTCCGCCGCCTGCCGGCATTCATCGGCAGGCGCCCCAAACGCACTTCCCAGCATTCCCGCCGCAAGAAACAGGCAAACGATTTTTGCAATCCCTTTTTTCATGCCTCCATTCTAGCATAAAATTCGCCCCATCTACACGGAAACACCCTTATCCCGGAAAAATCCGGGATAAATGATCCCAGGTTTTCAATTTCGCTTGAAAATACTAGCGAAAAAAAGATTTTCGCTAGACAAAAAGAAAAGGAGAGACTTTTTTTCCGGATTCCA
>JBJEVW010000103.1:0-3891 GCA_051884735.1 Kiritimatiellia bacterium
ATCCAAGCCATCATGGCTACTTATATGAACGGAAGAATGATCTATATATCCAAACTTTCCCCCTGAAGATCCATGCATATCGAATCTATGTCCTAACTCGTGAACTACAGTTTCTTCAAGACATACTCCATTATCAATCGCTAAGTTACTTTCGACATAAATGGTGCATGTGCGTGCATTGCAAAAGGAAACCCCAAGCGAACCACTAACTTCGCTTTTTGCTGCTAAAATGTACGCAATATTCTTTCTACATAAGTTTGAATTGTCAAACCAAAACTTTGCATAAAGTTTCTCTTCAATCGAATCGGGAAACATATTGTATTTCGGAACTCTCGCATTTGGATTGCGATAGGCATCCAAAAGCTTGAATTCTATGAAAGCTCCGCCATCCGAACCATCCGGAATGGAGCCATACGCATTTGGCAGGTATCGCCTATCCACCGTATAAACTTCATCTTTTCCGACGATTCTGAACCCTCCAAACCGAGGAACAGAATCAATTGGACCGGCTACCGTCAACGCATTGTCCGCCTTTCCGACAACCGTCAAAGTATCCGTCTGTCCGCCGGGCCAAAACGCCACAACAGAATCTCCGATGGTAAAGTCATCTGTAGAATCCACGGACAGGGTATTTGTTGTTACGCCATCAACGGGCGTAAAGGAGACCGTCACCGTGCAGCCTTCCTTGTACATCTCGTCCTGCTCGATGTACACGCGCTTCCATGCAATCAGGGTTTCCGATTGTTTGACGGATGACTCACTGATTGGTACATTTGCCGTCATTCCGGACAGTGTATCGAACGGCCGTTGTTCGGGATTGGCAAGCGTTGCTCTCACGCGGTAGTTGTCGCCAGCGTATCTATGGGTTATGGAAAGGGGAGTCTCGCCGGCATAACAACGGGTTCCGTCAATTGTAACCAAGGCCGGAACTATTTCCCGATTTGACAGACAACTCTGGAATGAATCATACCCGGATGGGGCACCATTGTTCCACTGCATCCGCTTTTCCGGATCGTTATTGTCATTTGGATTCGTGTCGCCCTGAATATTGGGAGTTCCCGCCTCTTCCTTTCCCTCATAGTGAGACAGGTCATCGGGATCGGTCACTTCAAACCGAAGCTTCAGATTGGGAATCGGCTCCGGAGGAATTGGAACAATGCGCGCCGTAGCCATCACAACCGCATCTTTCGTTTGCGCTGCTGTTCCGGAAGTCGTCGTCTTGCTGACGGTATAATACTTGCTTTCAGCGTTCAAATCCTGCTTCGCTGAAATCATGACTTGGCCTGCTTTTCCGGGGAGGAAATCATCCTTTAGAGGATGCACGGCTTCAATAGAGAAAATGGTCATGCGCACGGCGTCGTCCACCGATTTCCCACCTATGCCGTCCGGATACAACTTTGCCGTAACCTGTACATCGCCAACCGTCGAACTGCCGCCGATGGCTTCCACGAAAAATTTTCGAGTTCCATTTTCCAGAAAATTCGTCTCGTTATAAATTTTTTCCACATCGATCAAATCCCCTTTCGGGAATATATCTTTCTTTCTGGCGGATTTTCCGTCCTTTATCCAAATACGAATCTTCTTACCACTTCCTACGTATGTGTAAGGAGATTCTTGCGTGCCGCTTCCTTTACGGGTGACATCCGCCTTGCTGTCGACATCGGGACAAGAGAATTTGAAAACGGACTTTTCGATAGTGGGACGAATCCGCAAGCGCATCTCTGCAAACGGACCACTGGCGTTGTCGGCGGTTTGGCTTCCAAAATCCGGATTTGAGTCATACCCATCCGCCCAGTCCGGGATTCCGTCCTTGTCTTTATCCAGCTCATTCAAATACAAGGCCTTTCCGGGCTTGGTTTGCTCATCTTCCACAAGGTCTTCCGAAATTTCATTTTCGTCCTCAATCTTGAGGTTATTATCGCTATCCACATCCAAATCCACCAAAAATACGGTATACAACGCAATATCTTCGGCTCCACTACCCTCATGCTCAATCTTGATAAGTCCCTCTCTCAATTTTTCCGATATATCATGACCGTGAAGTTTGAAGGTATGATTCGCAATGTCTTTTGCCGGGTATGTCTTTTCCGATATTTTGACAAGTTCGTTATTCTCAAGCTGTTCATATAACTCAGCGAAACCCGAACAAGACACCTTAACCATCTCGTTCGTCGGAAGATCATTTGGCGTGCAAGTGAACTTTACATTCACCAGCTTGTTTGTTCCCTCAACGCTGATGAGTTTATTGGTATCGGCAACATAGAGCACATACGCCCCGATTGTCTCCTCTTTATCCTCGTCCAAACCATCGATTTCGACATTCACCGAAACAACCGTAAAATTGGTTGTACAGGTCGCGGAGGCGGTCTGTCCGTCTTCATTCAAGACGCTTGCCGTAACCGTCAGCGGCTCGGCATGGAATGATTTACTCGCTTCACCCGCGTTCTCCGCCTGATAGATTGCAGTTGCTTGATTTGTCGGGCCGTCAAAAGCACAGACAGAACCGCAATCTGTCCAATGGTAAGCGATAGAGCCTAATGGGCTCGGATCAAGGAGCACCGTCGCGGTGCGCCTCGTCATATTTGTGCGTCCGATGTCCGTACGGTCCAAACCGACATAATCATCACGTCCGATGGAAAGTGCATGCACGTCAACAAGCACATTTGACGATGCCGAGCTCCAACATTCCCGGCAATCATTGGTGCAGATAACTTGAAACCGGATCATTTGGTTCAGCCCCTTTGACATTTCCCCCGTCCAGATCGGAGTATTCATCACAATGCCCGCCGCAGAAGAGCGCCATGCCGCTCCGTCAGGAACCGTTTCAACCGGGAACCTCTCTTCTACGGGCTCGTGTACCGTTCCGCAGTCCGGACACGGATTCCAAACGCGAACGATTTCATTCGTTCCGCACGAAACAAGTCCCCAGTCGGCCGATACCGATACCGGTATATGAGTGGCAGGACTCGCGTACATCTTGAGCAGATGCATGGATTCCGGTACGACCCGAACCACGGGGGCGACAAGGTGGTTTGTTGTCTCTTCGTATGAAAAGGAACAATCCTCGTAGGGAATATGCGTCTCATCCTCACCCAAGACACTTGTCACTTTCAAAGTTCCCGAACTTCCGGGCGTTCGGACAATCGTGACCGTCTTCCGTCCGTTGATAAGCCATCCGGAACGAGCTGTCACTTCCACTATGATGTTCGATATCACATTGGAAAAGTGAATGGAACCATCCTCCGCCATGCGGGCTCCGGGTGCCTTGACGGAAAGAAATGAATTGGAAACACTGTTTGCATTTGCAACAAGTGCGGACAGTGTCATTGCCGAAAACAAGACGAGTGCTTGCAGAACTTTATTTTTCATGACAATTAGCCCCGTCATCATCCTATTGGTGTCGGGAAACAGACCCTTTCGGCAGTTTGTGTGCTCGGTGTCACAGATGGAATCCTGCTCTTGATTCGTGTTCATGACGCTCTCCGTTCTTGTTCAAGATAGTAGCGCATCCGTCCAAAACATCAAGCAAAAGAAGTCAACAAACTCCTGTCAAGTCCCCGCTTGAAGTTGATACTTCGTTGTTGAGTTGTGTTGCTTGATGGCAGGGCAGGACTTCCGCCTCTGCTGCGCTGTGCCGCACGGGGAAGCGGGCGTCCCCGAAGGGGCGCCGCGAAGCGGCGAGCCCGCGACCCGTGCGGCACAGCGTGACATCCTTTTCGGCGGCCATCATGCCACCTCCTTCCACTCGGCGCGGAACGCGGCCGGCGTCTTGTAGTTGAGCATCTCGTGGAGTCGGCGGTGGTTGTAGATCCAAATCGCCTCCTCGATGGCCTTGCGCGCCTCGGCAATCGATTCAATCAGGCCGGACGGAATTGTCTGGACAATCTGGGC
>JBJEVW010000104.1:0-3888 GCA_051884735.1 Kiritimatiellia bacterium
ACGATGACCACCCGACGTCATAAGTTATGGACTGTCGTCAGAGAGATACGGTTTATCGTCCGGCATCGTATCTGCGAGCTGCTGGAGGACGGCCGCCCGGCACGCGACATCCTCCAGTATGCGAATGCAACAAATCAGTGGCAAGAAATCAAAGCACGATACCATTACGATGATATCAACACGCAAAACCTTTCAGAGTGGCGTTCCGGAGGGTTCAAGGAGTGGAAAAACGAGCGGGCGAAAGTCGAACGGTTGCGAGCCGTCTCCGAGTCTGCTTTCCACATTGCTGCAGCCACCGGAGGAGATCCGGCCGCTGTTGGCTCTCGCATCCTCGCCGGGCGCCTGACTGAACTGCTCGAGACACTCGACGAAGAACACGCGCCGGAAATCGCACGCGCTCTCGCATCTCTCCGCAAGGGGGAGAATGACGCGCAACGCCTCGAGCTCGACCGTAAGCGGTCCGAGCTCGCGGAGCAGTCGCTCGCGCTCGAGCGCGAAAAGTTCCGCAGGCAGACATGCGAGATGTTCCTCAAATGGTATGCCGACCGACATGCATCCGCCATCGCAGAGGGCCCGGGAACGAACGCAGAAAAGATTGCAGCCCTGCTTGCTTACATGGATGAGCAAGAAGCCGGAGAGGAAATCCATGAAGATAAAACTCGCTGATTATCAGAAAGAGGCAATCAGAGGCGGGAAGGATCTCGGAACCCTCCTGCTTTTGTGGCGCCGGCAAAGCGGAAAGACGACGACATTTGCATGGCAGGCTCTTCGATGGATGCTCGAACATCCAGGATGTCTCGTCACCTTTTCGACATGCTCGCTCGCCCTTGGCGCAGAGATGACAGAGCGCGAAGCTGCACTTCTCTCGTCTATCATCGGATCCATCCGAGACGCCGCCGGTTCCGACCGAGTGCAATCTACGGCCGATGGTCTTGATTGGTACGACGTCGCCGATCTCTACCAGCACAACAGGCTTGAGGTCTCACTCTGGCATGACAGGACTACACGGTCGCGCACCAAGATCATTGCGGCATCGTATGCCACGGCTCGAGGATATTCCGGATATGTCCTGCTCGACGAGATCGGTTTCATCCGTGATTTCAAGAGCTTCTATGAGGCAATAGAGCCTGTCTTCTCGCGCAACCCGGAGTACCGGCTCTGGATGGCGACTACTCCTCCGGAGGATGACTCGCATTATTCCTACGAGCTTTGCGCGTATCCGCCCGGAACGCTTTTCACGCCGTCTGCCGCCGGCTCGTGGTACCAGAACGAAAGCGGAATCCGGGTGCATCGCGCGTCAGCATTCGACACGGAACTCGCCGGCGTCCACCTTTATGACTCGCGGACTCGACAGCCGATTTCTCCGGACGAGCATCGCGCCACGGCTTTGGACAAAACCGCATGGGACCGCAACTACGGACTCGTTTTCACGCAGGGCGGCGTTTCTGCCGTCCCGCTTCTCGCACTCGATTCCGCGCAGGGAAAGGGTGCGGAGATGGATTGCATTTTCGCAGAAGACGACCTTCCTCCGGGATGGGATTCACGCATTGATCCACGTTATGAAACTGCAATCGGGATCGACCCGGCGACAACAGAAAAAGAGAAGTCGAACCCGACCGGCGTCTGTGTAACGCAACTTGTCGACGGTATTTATGTCGCTCGTTTTGTTTTCCGGTTTCGGTCGGCCGATCCGCAAAAGTCTCGCGCCATTCTGAAGGAGATTTGCGCACGCGCGAAACCTCGCGTACTTGCCATAGACGCAACCTCCGAGCGATTCTGGGCGGCAGAGATCAAATCGGAACTCGAAAGCATGATGGATGTTCTTCTTGTCGTATCTTCCGAAAGAGTGGAACACCAGGGCGAAAGCATGACTCTTAAAACGTACCTCGGGAACATAGGCGTCGCGGCAATCGACGACCGCGCGGCCGCCATCCCGCCGGCAAAGGAAATCCGCGATGACTTTCGCCTCGTCCGTCGCTTCCGGGGCGGCTTCGAAAACATGCAGGACAACGCCGGGCATCATGGCGACACATTCGATGCATTCAAGCTGTCCGTGCATGCACTTCTTTCTCCGCCTGGACTTTGCGAGGCGACAGCGATACAAGTCGGGAATCCGGCGATTGGAGAAACAAAACGGCAGAGATTGGCTCTCACTTGCACCGAAGAAGATCCGACAGACATCTCCGCCTTTTTTTGGGGCTAGTAAAAAAGGATAAATCATGTTTGTTCCAGACGAAAAAGTGACCGTCTACGATTTGCGAAACGACATCGAATGCGATCTTCGCAATCTCAACGCCGCAAACCTTCTTGCAAAAATCGAGCTCGCCGAGCACGGAGACACGCGCGAACTTTTCGCAATATATCGCGATCTAATAGCAGCAGACTCGCAGGTACAGATGGAGTTCGAGAACAGGAAACGCGCCGTTTTAGGCGATACAACGAACCTGCTTCCTTATGACAAACAGAACCAAGATGACATCATCGCCAAGGAGCGATGCTGGTCGTTGATAGATTCTTCGCCATGGAACAAGGCCGTGTCTTGGCTCCTGAACGTTGCACTTTTCCCGGTTGCTGTTTGCGAAAAGGTGTTCGCTCCGACATCGGCCGGGTATACGTTGTCCGACGTTATCCCCGTCCCGTATCAACTTCTTGACTATTCGACCGGGATTCTCCGGATCTTTGATACGGACGAAAATGGGAAGCCACTTCAATCCACACACGCGGCCGATCCGGTTCGTTACATCGTCCATCGTTCGTCGAATCTTCCGATTCCGGACAATTGGGGAGGGCCGATGCGATCGATTCTGTTTTGGATTCTTCTCCGGACAATGTCGCGTCAATGGTGGGCAGATCTACTCGAAAGATTCGGCAATCCGTTTCTGAAAGGGAAATACAGTGACGAGAAGGGTAAGAATGTTCTGGAGCGCGCATTCAGACTCGCGCAAAAACTCGGTGGAATCGTAATCCATAAAAACACAGAGGTCGAAATCTGCCAGGCAGCAAACTCTGACTCATCCGGATCGCACGCGCAGTTCCTTGAAATCTGTTCCAAGGAAATCTCGAAACTCATTTCCGGCCAAACACTCTCTTCAAACGCAGACCCGACAGGCATCGGATCCGGTGCCGCTCCATTGCAAGGCGAGGTGCGAGACGACATCCGGAAAGCCGATTGCAAGGCCCTCGCGACAACGCTTCGAAATCAACTCTTGTCGCAGTTCTGCATTATCAACGGACTCAAAGGTCGACCGCCGACGATCTGTTTTGGATCCGATTCATCCGCAGAGATGCGGTCGGTCATCGCCACCGTTCAGGCCCTCGGTGCCGCCGGATTCGAGCCGGACGATGATGCAATGGCATCCATCGCCGAACGTGTCGGTTATGGCATCCGTCGCAAGGAGCCCGCCTCTGCATCTCCATTCCCGATGTCGGCCTCGCCGCTCGCCGTTGCGACTCCACACCCTACACCGAAAACAGCTGTCGAAAAGCTCGGTGAAAAGCTCCAGACAATGGACGACAAGATTGCCGAAATTGTCTCGACATCCGAAAGCCGGGAGAATTGCCTCCGCCGCATTTCTGATTTGATTGACGGTCATGATTTGACCGACGAAGCCATCATTCTTTCGGATGCGATGGATGTTTACGCCGAGCGGGCTCTTCGGACATCCAAATAATCCTCGTTTCTGGGCGTTCGACCCTTTTCAAGACTTTTGAACGACCCTTTCCAGGACTTTCCGTGAAAAATAGCTTTATGCGACTGGATATGTTGCAAAATCAAGCTTTTTTCGTGAAAGTCAAGCCTTTCCAAACCTTTTCAAGACTTTTGCGTGGTCTCATTGGAGGTGCAAAGGCTTGTGGCAGGATCGTAGGTCCAGGTGGTTGTGTCCCAAT
>JBJEVW010000105.1:0-16152 GCA_051884735.1 Kiritimatiellia bacterium
GGCAAGAAAAAGAGCAGCAAGGGACGGACCGAACGGGAAATGGCGGGAAGAGGAAATGGCTCCGGCTCGTTTGCGGCGCCTTTCAGCACAACACCGCATAGTTTCCCGAGAAACATCCAATTCGTGAGTTGCAGCAACGATGTCAAGAGAAGTGCACCGCATCCTGCAAAAAGTCCAACCACCACCGAGAGAAGAAGCATTCGGATGATGCCAATGCCTTCAGCGTCTGGAGCTTCGCGAAACCGTTTCAGGAAAAAGGCAAAGCGTTTTTGAAATCGACTCGACATAAGGGCGGATGGATGAAAAAAGCGGAAAAGGGAGGGGGGTTACGCCTTAGGGTCGACGAGCAGATACTCGGGCGGAAGATGCTCGAGCAAGGCCGCTGCGGCATTGGCGCGCGCTTCGCGTTTGTTGCAGCCGGAACCGGTGCCGGACCAATCGCCGAGGGTCACCGAAACCGTGAAGACGGGATTGGAATCGGGGCCATGGTGCGCCAAGTCGGCATAGGACGGCTCGCATCCGAATTTGCGTTGGGCGATTGTCTGGAGAAAGCCGCGCGGATTGGTCTTCCAGGGGGCGGTTGCAGTCAAGGATTTGAGGTCTTCGCCAAACAGGCGGAAAAAGACGTTCTGGGCGGCGGGCAAGCCGCCGTCCAGCCAGATGGCGGCCAGCACGGATTCGATGACGTCGGCGAGATTGTGCGCATTGGCGTCTCCTCCGGTTTGTCTAGCACCCTTGTCCAGACGCAAATAGGAACCGAATCCGAGCCTAGTGGCAACGCCGGCGAGATGTACGCCCGAAGCGATTTGGGAACGAAGCGTCGTCAGGACGCCCTCCTGGCAATCCGGAAAGTTCCGGTAGACATAGTCCGCCAAAAGAAGACCCAGAACGGCATCGCCGAGAAATTCGAGGCGCTGATTGTGCGTCGCGGCGGGATTCTGGAAAACGTAGGACGGGTGCGTAAAGGCCGTCAGCAACAGGGAGGTGTCGCGAAAACGATATCCAAGAGAGGTCTCGACGGCAGAGAGAAACGGGGCAGTCTCATCCGGGCTTTTTTCAACACGTTGCCCCGAGGTGGAAACCGGAACGCCGGTTGTTTTCTCGGAATGCGTAGGCATGAGACGATTGTGCGGTTATGCTTGGACCCGACCGAGTTCCCGGTCGAAAATCTCGTCGATATGGCGATAGCTGTTTTCGGGGCGGCAAATCTCATCGATTTCCGTTGCCGAAAGGTATTTGGAAACGGCGGGATTGTTTTTGAGGAGGGTTGGATAATGGGAGTCCTCGGCCCAAGACTGCATGGCGAGTTTCTGCACCAAGTCGTAAGCCTCCTCGCGGAGCATGCCGTGCGCGACGAGAGCCAACATGGCACGCTGGGAATAGACAAGGCCGTTGCTCATGTTCATGGAGCGAATCATGTTTTTCGGATGGACAATCAAGCCACGAATGATGAATGTAATCCGTTCGAACATATAATCGAGCAAGATGGTGCCATCGGGGATGATAACGCGCTCTGCGGACGAGTGCGAAATGTCGCGTTCATGCCAAAGTGCGATATTTTCCATGGCTGTAACGGCATATCCGCGCAAGACACGGGCGAGACCGCAGAGATTCTCGCTTTTGACGGGATTGCGTTTGTGCGGCATGGTGGAGGAGCCTTTCTGGCCTTTTGCGAAGGGTTCTTCCGCTTCGCGGAGTTCCGTGCGTTGGCAATGGCGGACCTCCGTTGCGATTTTTTCGATGCAGGCGCCGGTAATGGCGATGGCCGTCATCAGTTCCGCATGGCGATCGCGCTGCAACACCTGCGTGGAAACGGAGGCGGGAAGAAGTCCGAGCTTTTCGCAGACGCTCTTTTCGATGGCTGGGGAGATATTGCCGTAGTTGCCCACTGCACCGGAGAGCTTGCCGACGCGCATGGTTTCGGCAGCTTGCTCCAGACGGCGGAGACAGCGGGACATGTCGGAATGCCAAAGCAGGAATTTCATGCCGAATGTGGTCGGCTCGGCGTGAACGCCATGTGTGCGTCCCATGACCGGGGTATGCTGGTAGGTGCGAGCCTGTTCGGCGAGAACCTCCATGAAAGCGCGGCAGTCGGTCAAGAGAATGGAGAGGGCATCCCGGATATGGATGGCATACGCCGTATCCACGACATCGGTCGACGTCAAACCATAGTGAAGCCATTTCGAATCTTCGCCCAGCGATTTTGCGACCGTCCGGGTGAAAGCGACAACATCGTGGTTGGTGGACTTTTCGAGTTCGAGGATATCGGCGACCGTGAACGAGGCATTTTTGCGCATGCGGGCGGCGGTGCCGGCCGGAACCGTTCCAAGTTTTTCCCAAGCCTCCGTTGCCGCCAGTTCAACCTCGAGCCATGTTTCGAATTTGTGCTGCAGCGTCCAGATGGCAGCCATTTCAGGGCGAGAATAACGATCAATCATAGGAAAAAATGGAGGATAGGTGAAAGAGAAAGCGAAACGGAAAACGATTTATGGTCGTCTTCGTTTCGCAAAGAAGAGATATTTAGCCGAGCTTGCGGCCGTGGCGAAGGATGATGTCATCCCGGTCGGGGCCTGTCGAGAAGAACGTGACGGGGACTTCCAGCTGTTTCTCGATGAAAGCGACATAGTCGCGGGCGGCTTGCGGGATTGCATCCCAGTCGCGGACGCCGCGAATGTCGCATTTCCAGCCGGGCAGGACCTTTAGAATCGGCTTTGCCTTATAGAGATAAGGTGTGGCGGGGAAGTAATCGATTTGTTTGCCATCAACCTCATAGCCGACGCAGACGGGGATTTCGTCCAAGTAGCCGAGCGCATCGACCAGCGTCAACGCGATTTCCGTTGCACCTTGCATCTGGCAACCATAGCGCGTAGCCGGAACATCGAACCAGCCGACGCGGCGCGGACGACCCGTTGTTGCGCCGTATTCGCCTTTGTCTCCGCCATGATTCCGGAGTAGAACAGCTTCATCGCCAAAGATTTCGGAAACAAACGGACCGGCCCCGACGGCACTCGAGTAAGCCTTGACGACCGTGATGATATCCTTGATTTCGTAGGGAGGGATTCCGGCTCCGATGGCTGCGTATCCGGCGAGCGGGGAAGAGGACGTCACCATCGGATAGATGCCGTGATCCGGGTCTTTCAACGTGCCGAGTTGGCCTTCCAGCAGGATTTTCTTTCCGCTGCGCACTGCCTCGCGGAAGAAGCGATTCGTGTCGCATGCGTACGGGCGGATGATTTCCGCCAATTCCGCGAGTTCCTTTTTGATGGCGGCGGGATCGAGTGGCGGGCGGTTGTAAATTGTCGTCAGAAGCGGATTCTTGCGATCGCAGAAAAGTTTGATGCGAGCGTCCATTTCGTCCAGAAAGAATAGCTCGCAGACCTGAAAACCGATTTTCGAGAACTTGTCGGAGTAGAAAGGGGCGATGCCCGATTTCGTGGATCCGAAACTGCCCTTGCCGAGGCGTTCTTCTTCAAGCGCGTCTAGATTCTTGTGAATATCCAACAGAACCTGCGCCCGGTCGCTCACAATGATTTTCGGGAAAATGCCGGCTTTGTGCAAGTCATCCAGTTCCTTGGCGAATGCGCGGATATTCAAGGCGACGCCAGGTCCGATGACATTTGTCACACCCGGATTGAAGCTGCCGGACGGGAGCAGATGCAAGGCAAAGCGCCCGAATTGGTTGATAATGGTATGGCCGGCGTTGCTGCCGCCTTGGAAACGCACGACAATGTCCGAATTTGCCGCCAGCAAATCGGTCATTTTGCCTTTCCCTTCGTCGCCCCAATTGGCGCCGACAATTGCTGTTGCCATGGTATGGTTCTCCTGATGAATCAAGGCCTAAAATTCTCCCATATTCTCTGCGGAAAATCAAGGCGGGATTTTTTTTGACATCCCCCGTTTTTATATTGTAGTTTCGGCCCTTCGTGACAAATGTGTGCGAGTTCCTCAAACTTGCACATCCCGCATACATCAGCGGGAGTCCAAGGAAGGCCGAGCCTCCCGATCTGACACCGTTCCTTCCGGGCGTCGCCTTCTAACAGCCAAGCGTCGAGAGCTCCATTTGACGGCCTAATCCGGGCCGCCATGCGCCGGATTGAATTTTCCGGGTAAGGGTGGAGCGGCGAACCGCCACGGGCGTGGGAGGCCTAGCGGCCAGTGGGGCGCATCGACTGCGTCTGGGAAACCCGAAGGCGGAATGAGAGGGGAGTTATTCGGCGGCTTCTTCGCGGGAGCGACGGGATTTCGAGAAGACATCCAAGGCAGCGGAGCTCCATTTTGGATTTGGAAGTTTTCCGGTTGCTTTGAGGCCGAAGATAGCGGAGACCGGCCATTGGATGTAGTAGAGCGCGGAGCCGAGGAATGTTTTTTGGTTCAGGAGGTGGAGTTTGATGAAAATCTCCAGATCGTTATTCGTCCAGATTGCCCCCTTTCCGGTGAGACCGAAACCGGCGCCGCTGACCATCAGGTCATCGAGATTGACGCGGCGGTTCCGGAATTCGCCGTGGACGTCGAGGGAGTTTAGATCGACGAGGAAGTTGACGCCGGGAATGTATTTGACGATGACGTCGGTAAGACCGGCGAAAAGGGGAAGGCGGAAGACGTGACCGTTGCTGAGGTGTATTTTGTACTTGCCGGCAGTCTCTGCCAGTTCGCCGGATGCGAGATCATGGAGAGGCCCTTCGGAGTTGAAATCGAAGAAGATGCGACCTTTGTCGCCGTGGTCTGTTTTACCGAAGAAATCGAGGAGTTGCGGGTAGCTGACGGCGCGTCCGGCCAGTTCGAGTTTCAGGAGCGTTTTCTTTTCGGCGTCCTCTCCAAACGGAAGCGTAAGGACGGCGGAGCCGGAAGCGGCGCCATCGAGCAGATCGGCATCGATGGTGGAAGTCGTGAGGAGGTTGCCCTTAAGCCGGATGGAACCGCGCAGCCGTTCAAAGCGCAAGGAGCGAGGTGCCTGGAGATTGAGCGAAGGACTGAGAAACGAGACGGAGAGATCGGTATCCTGCCAACCATGGAGATTCGGGCGGTCGGGGCGGAATACGGGACCCCAAGCGTAGCAACCGGAGGCTTCGATGATGGTTGGGTTATCGAAAGAAAGAGGGAGGGAATCCTCGGGCTCGAGGAGACGGACGAGGTGGAAAACGTGGGAAGGGTCGATTGTCGATTTTGCGTGAAAACGAATCCGGCGATTATCGGTTTCGATGGATAGCGCGGCATCGGCGGCTCCCTCCGGCCGTTCGACGTGCAGCGGATCGATGGTGACAAGATTCCATGCATCGGCGCCGCTGACGACGATGCGGCCGTTCAGGGCGACGAGAGGGACGCCCGAGTAGGAAACGTTTTTGCCATTGAGGCGGATGGATAGATTCCGGACATTTTCGAGCGGTTCGTAACGATATTGAATCCGGACATACGGGGCGGAGTGGGAAAAGTCGAAACGGTTGATTTCGCTGCAGATGCCCGGAAGATCGAGCGAGGCGAGCAGGGGGCAGATTTTTTGCGGATCGAGCGTACCCTTGGCGTTCGCCTGCCACGACATCGTGGAAGGGTCGAGCGTTGCGTTGCCGCGGATTTGTTGTGCAGATTCCCGCGGAGCATCGAATCGCAAGGCGACATCGGAGAAGCCGAGAATCCCGTTTTCGCAGAGCGCGGTACCTTGCGCATGGTGGAAGCGCAGGCCAAAAACATCGGCCCGGAGACAAGAGAAGGGAATGGCGGGAAAATCGAGCAATATCATTCCGTCCTTGCTGTCGTCCTGGATGGGCGGAAGGGCGTCATTCTGCTCTGGATAGACAACCGTGAGGGAATTGATGGAGACATTCCGGATCCAATCGGCAGAAGGCTTTTGGAAAGAAGGGCGGAGTTTGACGCTGATTCCGGTTGCCTCGGCGATCGGGTCGGAAAGAACCCCTTTCGGATAGACGCGAGCGGATCCGGCCCGAAGGCGGAAACTGGCCACGGAGAACGTGACGCGTTCCAGTTCAACCGAGAGCGATTCTGAAGAGACGGCCTCGCAGAGGCGGTTTACCCAAGGTTGCGGCAACCCGATGGCCGCCAGACGGGTCAGGAAGCCGACGGAAAGGAGGAGAAAAACAAGGAAAGCAAACCCGAGCCAATAGCGGCGGTAGTTACAGGCACGGTGTTTTGCCAGACGTTTTTCCGAGACCTCGCTCGCGGCATGAAAAGGAACTGACAATGGATGCCCCCACTTCTCCGGCGGGTTTAGAAGAACAGACGAAGGTAAGAAGCGCAGATTGGATCGCTCCAAAAGAGCCAGACAAGCGCGGCGGCGGAGAGATAAGGTCCGAACGGAATCCGATCGAGCAGTTGCCGTTTTTTTGCGAGCAGCATTGGGATGGAGACGAGAGTCCCGAGTGCGGCGGCGGCGAAGATGCTGAAGATGGCGGCTTGCCAACCGAGGAAGGCGCCGATCGCCCCCACGAGTTTGATGTCCCCAAATCCCATGGCGTATTCATCGGGCGCGATGCGGCCGCGTTTGCGGAAGATCCATGTTGCCAGCAAGCGGATGGTCTGGAGCGGCACGAAACCGGCGGCCAATCCGATTGCGGAAGCCTTTAGTCCGGCGAGGGCGGAATGGCAGCGCACGGCGTTGATAGAGAGGGTGCCGTCGGCGGTGATTCCCGGCAGAAAGGACATTTGCAGTTCCGGCAGAATCGTCGAAAGGATCAATCCGGCGACCATTCCTCCGATGGTGACGCTATCGGGCAGGATAAAATGGTCGAAGTCGATGAATGTTCCGATGATGAGGCCCGACACGAACAACCAATAGACCGGAATGAGGCCCATCAGCCGGAATGCCTCGAGGGGGGGCGTTTCCGGATTGTAGAGCGGGAAGAATCCAAAAGGTGGGGAGCTCCCGGACGGAGGACAGAGGCAGAAAACGGCAAGAAAAAGAAATGCGGTCAGCAGTTCGATTGCGGCATAGCGAAAGCTGAATGGTTCTCCGCAGGAAGAACATTTTCCGCGCAGCACGAAATAGCTGACGACAGGGATGTTGTGATACCACGGGATCAACTTTCCGCATTTCATGCAATGGGAGCGTGGGCGAACAACCGATTGATCGAGCGGAATGCGATAGATGCAGACATTCAAGAAAGAGCCGATACACGCGCCGAGAAGGGCGGAAATGGCGGCATAGACGGCCCATGTCAACGGAGGCAGACCTGCGGACATGGCATCGACGGCATTAACCAAAACGATTTCACCGCTCATTTGACGAATCCTTTATGTCAATGGTTTCTTCCGGCGGGAAGGAGATTTCTTCCGGGCCGGATTACCGGCGGGGGCGGAGGCATCGGCGGGAGCGGGAAGCGCTTTTGGGGCCGAGGGGAGAGACTCGAAGAGGAAGCAAGCGGTTTTCGGCGCATTGACATCCTTGCGGACGAGAACGGAGCAAGGGGCGTGGAAACGGTCGCGCAGGATGGCTTCCGAGAGCGGGTCGACCAGGCGCGATTCGATTGCCCGGCGAAGCGGGCGCGCACCGTAAGCGGGATCGAGACCCACCTCGACGAGATCGTTCATCGCCTCCGGAGAAACCTCCAATGAAAGGCCGCGTTCCTGCAGGCGTTTCCGGACGGCGTCGAGTTCGATATTGACGATTTTTTCGAGATCGGCCTTATCGAGACTCCGGAAGACCAGCATGGCGTCGAATCGGTTGATCAGTTCGGGCGGGAGTGTTTTTTTGACCGCTTCCAGCATGATGGACTTGAGTTTTTCCTGTCCTGCGGCCTCGGTCGATTCGACGAAGCCGAACGGATTCGAGTTACGGGCGGCATCCACGCCGAGATTGGAGGTCAGGATGACGATGGTGTTGCGGAAATCGACCTTCAGGCCTTGTCCGTCGGTCAAGTGTCCCTCTTCGAGCACCTGGAGCAGGACGCGCAAAACGCCGGGGTGGGCCTTGTCGACCTCATCGAGAAGCACAACGCTATAGGGGTGGCGGCGCACCTTTTCGGTCAGTTGACCACCATCGTCATGGCCGACATAACCTGGGGGTGCGCCGATCATTCGCGAAACGGTATGCTGTTCGGCGTATTCGCTCATATCGATTTGGATAAGAGCCTCATCGTTGCCGAAGAACTGACGGGCGAGGGTTTTTGCGAGGAGCGTTTTGCCGACGCCGGTGGGGCCCAGGAAGAGGAAGGAGCCGATTGGGCGTTTGGGGTCGCGCAAGCCGGTACGGGAACGGCGCAAGGAGCGGGAGATGCTTTCGATGGCTTCGGATTGGCCGATGACGCATTCGCCGAGTTCCTGTTCGAGCGTCAGCAAGCGTTTTGCCTCATCGGCACCCATCCGCTGGACCGGGATTCCGGTATTTGCGGAGAGCGTCAAGAGGATATCGTCCTCGGTAATGGCCGTGGAATTCGCATCGCACTGTTTTTCCCAGACCTCGATCCGTTTTTGGAGCGATGCCTTCAGATCGGCGATTCGATCGCGGCAAACGGCGGCGTCCTCGAAACGGGTTTCGGCGATGGCCTTTTTCTTTTCCTCTTCGAGGGCCTTGATGCTCGCCTCGTCCCGGCCAAATTCGGCGGGACGGATTGAGGCATTGACGCGGGCTCGTGCGCCGGCCTCGTCGATCAGGTCGATGGCCTTATCGGGGAGGCGGCGGCTCGGGACGTATCGAGCGGAGACCTTGGCTGCGGCGCGAATGGCTTCCGGCGTATAGGAGACGTGGTGAAATTCGGCGTAGCGCGGGGCGATACCCTCGAGAATCGCGATGGTTTCCTCGACGGTCGGCTCGTTAATGGTAATCGGTTGGAAGCGGCGTTCCAGCGCGGCATCCTTTTCGATGGAAGCGCGGTATTCCTTGATGGTCGTCGCGCCGATGCACTGCACTTCGCCGCGAGCCATTGCGGGCTTGAAGATATTGGCCGCATCGCCGCTTCCCTCGGCATGGCCGGCGCCGACGAGCGTATGGAGTTCATCGATAAAGAGGATGATATTTCCGGCCTGGCGTGTTTCCGCGAGGATTTTCTTCATGCGGCGTTCGAATTGGCCGCGATAGGAAGTGCCGGCGACGAGTTGGGTCAAATCGAGAGAGAAAATGTGTTTACCGAGCAGGGCTGCGGGAACATTACCGGCGACGATGGCCTGAGCCAGGCCTTCCACGATAGCGGTTTTGCCGACGCCGGCATCGCCGATGAGGGCGACGTTGTTTTTGGTCCTGCGGCAGAGGATTTGAATGGCGCGATCGATTTCGGCTTTTCGTCCGATAACGGGATCGAACTTACCGAGGGAAGCCAGACGGGTGAGATCCGAACCGAACGAGGAAAGTGCGGGTGCGGTTTGGCGGAGATCATCCATTCCGGATGGGCGTTGAGGGCGCGGCGGCATTTGCGGATCGGGGGCGTCATTTCCCGCATCCGGATCGCCGGGACCATCCATTTCATCGTCCATTCCTTCGGTATCGGGGTCTGGGGGGGCGCCGTTGGGGGGACCATCGAAGGGAAAATCCGGCAAGCCGGAGGGGCGTTCGGAGGAAGAATCCGGTTTTCCGGAGAGGGAAGGCCCCGGCAGATTTTCGAGATCCGTCATATCGCCGGATTCGGCATCATCCGGGAGCATACCGGCGTTTTTGCGCCGAATCAGCTTCAGGAGTTCATCGAGCACCTCTTGTGTTCCGATATTGTGGGCGGTGAGGATTGAGGCGGCGCTGTTGTTGCCCTCCTCCAGCAGAGCGATCAGCAGCTGTTCGGTACCGATTCGTTTCCCTTTGGTTTTCTCCCGCACCATTTGAGCGATGATGGTCGAGATTTTTTTGAGGCGTGGCGTGAGCGGGAGATCGCCGATTTCGTCTGTATCTCCATTTCCCTGGGGATCGTTCTTTTCGATTTCCCAACGGATTTGGGACGCGGTAAGGCGAAGATTCCGCAGAATATAGCGTGAAACGGACGTCGGGACAATAGCGAGAGCCAAAAGCAGGTGTTCCGGCCCGATGCCGGATTTGCCGAAGCCGTGCGCTTCGCGGTTGGCGATTTGCAGGGCTTTCGCTGCGTTTGTCGTGTAATCGGAGGGTTCCTGCATAGAGAAAGAAAGAGTAGAAGAACGGGCTCAACTGCGAGTTTTCGCGGACTTAGGCGGCGGGAGAGACGGGAGCCGGGCAGGCGGGCTGCGGATGGGGTTGAGCCGTGATGTTGAGCGTTTGTGCGATATTGAAAAGGTGGTCGTTTTGGCGGCGGAAGGCAACGATCAGATCCGAATAGACGAGCGTTTTCACTGGGCCGGTGCAAGAGACGGCGATGCGTTGCATGTGGGCATCGCGAGCCTTCTTGGCAAAAATGTCGATTTCGTTGCTTTCCTTTTGGGCCGCATCGACATTTCCGGCATCGCCGATGGTAAGGTAGTCGATGACATTGACGAGAAAATCGTGGATGCGGTCGAGCAGGCCAAGAACCTCTTCACGGGCCGCATCGGAGAGGTTTTCATCGGCGTCGCGGATTTTCTTGTAACTTTTCAAGGCGTTTCGGATGTAATCGGAAACGGATTCGAATTCATCGGCTTGGCGGAGTTGGCGCCGCGCCAGCACGGAGAGTTTCTGGGGAAGGGTTTCCAGCAGAACCTTGCCGATGTATTCGGAGATTGTTTTCTGGGCCAAATCCATTTGTTCTTCAGCTTTGAAGACCTCCTCTTCCAAATCGGAATCCAAATCGCCTTTTGTCGCGAGCAGTTGGCGGAGATCCTTAAGCATCGAGAGGCATGTATCGCCCATTCGGAGGATTTCTTTTTGCGATTGGCCGATTGCGATGGAGCTTTGCGGGATGAGAAGCGGATCGAGGTATTTCGGTTTGTACCCCTTTTCGCGGAGTTCGGTCCCTTGAAGCGGGATTAGGAACGTGACAGCCTTTGCGATGGTTCCCATGAATGGAATTAAGATGACCGTCGTCGCCACATTGAACAGCGTATGGACGCAAGAGATAGCGAAAACATACCAAAGGCTGAGGGCTTTATGGAAGTCCTCGGTGGAGACGAAGCCATCTTGAAGCGGAATGGTGCGGATGGACTTAATCAGTTGGTCGCATCCATTTACGAATGGTCGCCAGAAGAAAACGATGGCAACGACGCCGATGAGATTGAAGAAGGTATGTGCGAGGGCGACGCGGAAGGCGTTACGGGACGTCCCGATACAAGCCAAGATGGCGGTGATGGTTGTACCGATATTGGAGCCGAGGACAATGCCTACGGATGTCGGAAAATCGATCACCTGAGCACCGGCAAGACCCATGACAATCACGATAACCGCGGCGGAGGATTGGATAATGCCGGTGATGAGTGCACCCGTCAGAATGGCCTTGATGAAGCCGATTGTCGTATCTGCCCGGATCACCGAAAGGGCATGGAGGACATCCGCATTGTCGCGCAGGGGCGCAAAGCCTTCGGACATCAGTTTCAGTCCGAAGAAGAGCATGCCGAGACCCATGAAGAGCATGCCGATGTAGTGCCAGCGTTCCTTGCGTCCGAAGAGGTAGAGGAAGATGCTTACGCCCACAAGCAGTTCACCGTATTTGGAGACATCGAGCGTCAGGAGCCAAAGGGAGAGAGTCGTGCCGATATTGGCGCCAAAGACGATGCCGATACCCTGCATCAGCGTCATCAGTCCCGAATTGACAAATCCGATGACCATGACGGTCGTGGCGGAGGAGGACTGGATCACGCACGTCACGAGAATGCCGACCAGGATGGAGAGAAAGCGGTTGTCGGTAACGGCCGAGATCCATCGGTTCAGGCGTTCGCCGGCCAATGTTTGCAGGCCATCGGAAAGAAACCGCATTCCCAAAAGGAATACGCCCAATCCACCGAGAACGGATTGCAACAGGCTGAAAAAATGAAATTCCATGCTTCGCAAAAATCTGTGTTCGTGCTTAGGTAAATCCAGTCCTAGCAATTTTCATGAAAAACCCCGTTTTTGTCAATGAAGCATGGAGGTTCGGGTGTCGGGGCGAGGCGTTACGGGCGATGGGGGCGGCGCCGGGAGGCCCGGCAGCCAATGGGGCGCAGAGCAGCGCCCGGTAAACCCGAATGGAATCGCGGGGGGATGGGGTGTGCAGTGCCGCACACGTGCCGCGGACGACACCGCGGCATGCAAGACGCTCGGCGTATGCGGGAGGGTGAGGGGGGTGCGCGACGAGGGATCGGCGCGAGGGGAAAGACTAGAGGGGAGAAGAAAAGTTTTTCAAGTCCTTGAACTTCAGGCCGAATTTTGCGAGATATTTGGAAAGCCTATCGGAATCGTTGGAAGACTGTTTTTCTTTGCGGGAAACAGAAAAAAGTTTTCGGGCGGCTTCAGCCATGGAGGAAGAATCCAGGCAGACGCCGATGGAGAAAGAAAGTTGGGCGAGGTCGAATGCGTCGAATCGATCGGCATAACCGGGACCGAGAAATTTTGACAGATCGATTCCCGGGGGTGCTGAATCCGCGACTGAAGAAGGAGGAATACTCTGGCGATACCGGGCGATTTCCTCCTTGACATCGTGCAAGGCGATCCGTCCGCCGTCGGCGAGTGTCGCCATGCGGACGACCATGGCATTGAGGTCGCGGAAGTTGCCGATCCATTGATTCGATGGATCGAAGGCGAAGGACAGGAAAAGGGTACGAGCCTCCTTGTTAAGGGAGATGTGCTTGCCGGATTTCCGGCTGAACTTGTCCAGTTCGTATTCGAGATTCGGTTCGATGTCTTCCCGGCGTTCGGCGAGACCAGGGAGACGGAAACTCCACAGATTGATACGGGAGAGGAGGTCTTGGCGGAATTTCCGTTCACGGACATCGTTTGCGAGATCGCGGTTCGTGCCGCAGATAAGGAGAAAATCGCTCTGTTCGTCGGCGGCAGCGCCGAGCGGGCGGAACGTTTTCTCTTCGATTGCCTTCAGGAGCATTCCTTGAGCTTCGAGTGGAAGTTCGCCGATTTCATCGAGGAAAAGAATGCCGCCATCGGCCTCCTTGAGGAAGCCGACATGGTCTGCCCCTGCACCCGAGAAAGAGCCCTTCTTGTGTCCGAAGAGGGCGGATTTGGCCAGATCGCCGCCGAGTGTGGCGCAGTTGACCGCGACATAGGCGCCCTTGATTTTCCCGGATTGTTTCTTGAGAAGGTAGATTTGTTTGGCGAGTTGGCTTTTGCCGGCACCGGTCGGGCCGGTCAGCAAGATCGGTTCCGCCGAGCGAACCGAGACGCGTTCGATGGTTTCGATGAGTTTGTTGAAGTCGGCGTTTTTGGTGTCGATGCCTTGTTTCAGGAAGGCGAGGTCGTCCTGGCGCTCGGTCTCGAAGCGCTTGGCGAGTTTGTCGTAGCGCGAAAGATCCAGGTCGATGATGGTGTGTCTGCCTTTTGGGTCTTTCGAGTGCTGGACATGACCTTCCTTTGGTGTGGTTTGAATGAGTTTTGCCGGGATGAGCCTCGATTCGGCCAGAAGGAAGAGGCAGATTTGCTCCACATGGGAGCCCGTTGTCATGTGAATATAGTAGTCGGTGTTCTCTTCGTGGAAGCAGGGCGATTTTGCGTAGCCGTAGAACTTTTCGAAAACCTCTTCGAAGTCCCAAGGGTCTTTGAGGTCGATGATATCGAAAATGACATTTGTTTCGGGCGAGACACTGTCGATATCCTCTTTGACCTGCCGAGCCAATTTTTCGAATTGCCGGCTAAAGATCAAGTGGAGTTCGTCAATCGGAAGCCCGTCTTGCTGGACGAGTCCGATTGTAGGACGCCATGTATCCCAGCGAGCGGGGCTTGAGCCGCGATGTGCGTCCTTGCGTGTTCCGAGAACCGATATGACTGTCGTTTTCATGTCGACATTCTAACCGAAGCCATCCTCTATGTCTATATAAAAACATAGTTTCTATATGATTTGCTATAAATCAATCAATCGATATCTAGAGGGAAGAGCTGTTTTAAGGCGAAAATCCAGCTGTTTCCGCATAGAAACAAGGGTTAGTGTGAATTTTGGCGCTTTGGCACGCCCTCTGCTATGTGGATTATGTCGAAAGAAACGACATTGCTCTTTGAAAGTCTACCTGTTTCTTTGTGAAGTGCTTTTTTGATGGGCATGAGGTGAAGTGCAATGGCTTCAACGAATGGAGTGGGGAGGTTCCAGGCTAGAAAGACAGCATCCGTCTACTTGCTTTGATTCCTCGGCTGAATAAACGATCGAATGCGACGCTCGGTCCTCCATCTAGACCGGATGCGATTCCATTGCAAGGGATTTCTCATGACCATCGCCATTTGCGAGGTGTATAGATGGTTCCAACCGAACGTATCGACATGGCCGGTTTTCAGAAGCGTCCGAAAGGATGCGTTGATCCAAGCCGGTATGTGCAGGCCCACATGGTTTACCGGAAGCTTCGGTTCCATCATGCGGAAAGGGCGGTGCGAGTCCGTTCCAGCGTGAGACCCATCCTATCTGCATTCCTCGGACGTCCATTCTAGAATTTCGCATTTCGAGGTGATCTTTGCTGGTTTCAACCGCCTTATTGCAGCGGGTATGGTTACCCGCACCGGATATTCTCCGGAATATGCCAGCATACCCTATTCCTCGAACCGCGAATGTGCAGAGAAACGGTTTGCTTTCGAAGGGAAAGGAGAAAAATGAAGACGCTGAAGGATCATCTCAAAACGATCAAGACCTATGCCGGTTCCGATACGGAGAATGCGGAGGGATTCTCTGCCTGGACTCCGTCGGACGCGATGCTTTTGGAGCAATTGTCCATGACCGGTACGCTAGGCAATTCCTTCTACGCCAATGCAAAGAAGGTTACGTCGGATGCGATTGAGCTGCTTGAGCGTGCGGATGCCGACGATCTTGCCGCTGCGATTGTACGCGGACGAAATGAAGGTTTTATCCGTGCCTTTCCGATTCTCGGGTTGGTGTATCTCTCGAAGAAGAAGAATGCGGCGCTATTCCGCGACACGTTCAACAAGGTGATTCTCACCGGCAACGATCTAGTCGACTTCATTGAAGTGGCGAAGAGCATCCGTGGCTTAGGGCGTTCGGTCAAGACGGCGATTTCCGGCTGGATCCAGAAGAACACGACGACCTACTATGCCCAGAAGTACCGCAAGCAGATTGCCGATGCGATCCGTTTGTCCCGTTTCAAGGGAGAGGACTCGATTTACGCCTATATCCTTGCCGCCTATCCCGATGTAAAGGGAAACAGTCCCGAGAAGTTGGAAAAGGCCTATGCCGAGTATCCGGATCTCGCGTCGCACCGCGACTTTGTTGCGGCCGTCGAGGCGGGAGAACTCCGGAAAGCCGAGACAATCCTTCGGGAGAAGAATGTGGACGTCAATTCGCTGACGGCTTGCTACGGAAAGTTCGACAAGAGACTTTGGTCTGCGGTTGCCGACCGATCGCCGGTCATGCGATTCGTCAAGTATCTTGCCAAGTTCATCCGCGAGGACGTCCTGACGGAAGAGATGTTGAAGGCGAAGGTGAATGTGGAGACGCTCAGGAAGGCGAAGGTGTTTCCGTTTCGCCTGTACACGGCATACCGGGCTGTCGCCCGTGAACTCGGGTGCAATAATCGGAGGTTCCTCGCGTGTCTGGCTGATTTCTTCGACGACAATGGTGGAGCGGGTTGCGATGAGCCATCGTGGGTTCTCTCGTACCTGGCCGATGTCATTGACGAATATGCGAAGACGTACGACTGGTCGGTGATCGGCGAGAAAAAGTGGATTATCGCCCCCGACGTTTCCGGTTCGATGGGTTCGCCGCTCGGCGAGTCGTCCGTCCTTACGTATGCGTCCGTCAGCGCGATGTTCGCCGGGTTCTTTCTGAAGGGCGTCAAGGATGTTACGGTACTTCCTTGGGACACTCAAGTCGAGCCGTACGAAGTCGCCGCTTCGGAGCCGGTTCTCAAGCATATCGATGCCATTGCCGGCATGATTGGCGGGGGAACCTATATGGAAACCGCTGTGAAGTATATGCTCTCGAACGGAATGGAAACGGACTATGCCGTGTTTCTGACCGATACGGAGGAGTATGGTTCCGGCTGGCTAGCTGCGTGGAAGCAATATCACAAGAAGTGTCCGCAGGCTGTGGCGTTCCTGCTTCGCGGCGACAGCTACATGACCTCGCCGATCGACGGGAAACTGGCGGAAGAATTGAACGTGTATCAGATTTTCGGGTGGAATGACTCGGTTATCGA